>DASPIF010000364.1:0-4686 GCA_035629255.1 Actinomycetota bacterium
CTCGAGCTTGTTGATGTCGATCATGAAGGCGCCGCTCGTCTCGGGATCCTCCTGCGTGCCGTGGTCGGCCGTGAGGGCGAGGACCCACTCCCCCTCGCCCACCGTCTCGTTCAGGAAGGTCACGAAGGTCTCGAGGGTCTCATCCTGCTGGCGCAGGGCGTCCGACATCTCGATGCCGCTCGCGCTGAACAGGTGGCCGACGGTGTCGATCGCTTTGTAGTTGAGGAACAGCAGGTCAGGGATCTCATCGGCGCCGAAGCCCTCGCGCTCGACGAGCGTCTCGATCAGCGTCTCCTGGAACGGCGTGCGCGCCGGGGTGTCGAAGCCGTTCGACAGCGCCTCGAGATCGTTCTCGCGCCAGCGGCCGTCGAGCGCGCCGTCGGCTCGGTCGAGCTCCTCCACGTACCCGTCGAGCGGTGGCAGCTCGTTCACGTACTGCGGGAGGTCGTAGTACGGCGCCATGTCGCTCGTGAGGTTCCACGACACCGACTCCTCACCGGCGGTCTCGCCGAACTCCTTCTCCCGCGTGATCGCGATGTCGCGGTCGCCGCCGCCCCACATCGAGCCGTGACCCATCATCATGATGTGCGCGGCGAGCGTCGCGATCGCTGCGACCTTCGGCTCGTTGCCGTTCGCGACGTCGTACAGGTCCGCGAGCGTCGGTTGGAGCAGGAAGCCGGGGCCGTTCTCGTTCGGCTTCTGGAGCCTGCCGTTGATGCGGATGTACTCGTCGACGAAACCGTTCGCGATCGGGAACGAGCCGGTGCCGATCGTCGCGTGCCCGATCGGCGTGTTCGAGGGCGAAGCCCCGACGGTTGCGTTCGTGAACCAGGCACCGTCCTCGATCAGCGACGCGAGGAACGGCCAGTCGTCCGGCCAGCGCTCGAGCACGTTGTCGCCGCCGGAGTCCCAGATCATCGTCACGACGAGGCGCGGGAGGTCCTGCGGATCCGCGGGCTCGAGTGCGTGCGTCTGCGCCGTGCCGTGGAGCGCGTCGAAGCGGAAGTCCAGGACCGCTCCGAGCGTCGGTGCCAGATCCGCGAGCGTCACTGCGTCCTCGTAGACACCGGGTCGGACGTACCCGGGGCCGTACAGGAGGAGCGGCACCTCCTGGGTGTAGTCGAACGGCGTCGCGTGCGTGAGCCCGCCGTTCACGAAGTTCGGATCCTTCGGGATGATCTGGACGTCGCCGCTGCGGTCGAGACGCATCCCCCGCCAGGTCCGCAGCAGCGCATCTTGCGCGGTGTTCGCGCACGCGGTCTGGGCGAGCGCCGTGGCACCGCCTCCCGGCTCCGTCGGCCCGGTCGCCGTCGCCTCGACCGGTCCCGTGCTCGAGCCGCCGGTGGTCGGGGGAGACGTCTCCCCGCGCCCGCCACCGTCGCCGTCCGAGGTACACGCGGCCGCGAGGAGCGAGGCGGCGGCGAGCGCCGAGACGATCGAGCGTCGGGTCCGAGCCATCACGACGCGGCTTCCGGCAGACACCCGAGGCGCGGCAGCGCGCGGATCGGCAGCGCCATCGACATCACCCGGTCGTCGCGCTCGTCGGCCGGCACCGTCGCGGGGTCCGCCGCGCCCTGCTCCTTCGTGTAGTCGAGGACGAACCGAGCGATCTCGCTCTCCGAGTAGCCGCTCGCGTCCATCGCGTCCTCGTTCAGGTAGATCTGGCTGGTCCGCACCGCGAGGAACACGGAATCGTCGGTCGCGGACGGGAACGCGGCCTCGAGGTCCGCGCCGAGCTGTCCCGGCGTGACCTGGAACGCGCCCGAGACGTCGGGGTCGAACTGCGCGCCGTGATCGGCGGTCAGGATCAGCACCCACTCGCCGCGTCCGACCTCGTCGTCGAGGAAACCGACGAGCTGCTCGAGGTCCTCGTCCTGCCACCGCAGCGTGTCCGCCATCTCGGGGCTGTTGACGCTCCAGATGTGGCTCACGTGGTCGATCGCCTTGTTGTTCACGAACAGCAGGTCGGGGACCTCGTCGTCGCCGAACCCCTCGCGCGCGATGACCTCCTCGATCATCCGCGACTGGTACGGGATCCGGGCCGGCGTCGCCCATCCGTGCTCGGCCTGCTCGATGTCGTTGTCGCGCCACTTCCCGTCGAGCGCGCCGTCCTCGCGGTCGACGTCCTCCACGTACGCCGACAACGGCGGCAGGTCGTTCACGTACGGGGGGAGCTCGTAATAGGGCTCGTTCTTGCCCTGGAGGTTCCACTCGGTGCCCTCGGCGCCCTCGTTGTCGGCGTCGGTCGGCACGCGGAGCACGGCGATGTCCTTGTCGCCGCCGCCCCACAGCGCGCCGTGGCTCCCCATGTTGAGGTGCCATGTCACGCTCGCGAGGATGCCGACGAGCGGCTCGTTGCCCATGGCGCGGTCGTACAGGTCGCCGAGCGTCGGCGCCATCAGCAGCACCGGACCGAGCTGCCCGGCCCGGATCAGTCCGGGCCCGAGCCGGAACTCGGCGTCGGTCTGACCGGTGTGCATCGGGAATCGCCCCGTCCCCATCGTCGCGTGTGTCGCCGGCGTGATCGAGGGACTGGAGCCCACCGTCGCCTCGTCGTACCAGACGCCCTCGGGGATCAGCGACGTGAGGACCGGCCGTTCCTCCGGATGGGTGTCGAGGACGCTCCGGCCACCTGCGTCCCAGACGTACGTGACGATCAGTCGCGGCGGCGTCTCGGGGCGCGGGATCTCCGGGAGGGCGGTCCCGTCGACCTCGGGGAACCCGTCGAACCCGAGGAGCGCGGCCGTCGTCGGTGCGATGTCGGCGACGGTCACCGGGCCGTCGACCTCGCCGAGCGCGGGGATGATGCCGGGCCCGTAGAAGAACAGGGGCACGTCCTGCAGATAGCTCCACGGTCCCGAGTGCGGGAAGTTCGAGCCGACGAAGTTGGGCTCCTGCGGGACGAAGACGATCTGCCCGGAACGCTGGGGATCGGTCCCCTGCCAGACGCGGACGAGCTCCTCGTGAGGGATCGCGCACGCGGCGTCTTCGAGCTCGCGCAGGACCCGGCGCGGCTCGGTCCCGCTCGGCGTCGTCGCGCCATCGCCGGGCCGCGTCGGTCGCGGTCCGGCCGCGGGGTCGGTGTCACCACCCGTGCACGCGACGACCACGAGCGGGAACGCCACCAGGAACGCGAGGACCCGCCTCGTCACGCGCGGGCCTCGGGCAGGCACGGCAGCTGCGCCATCAGGTCCGACGGGAAGGCTGCCTCGAAGACGAGTTCGTCGGCCTCGTCCGCCGGCACGACGACGCCCGGCTGCGCGGTGTCGGCCTTCGTGAGCGTCATCACGTGCCGCGCCACGTCCTCCAGCGTCGCGCCGTTCTCGCGCAGCTCGGCGAGGTCGATGAAGATCTGCGTGGGCTGGATCAGCTCGACGAGATCGCGGTCGTCGCCGTCGGTGTCGAACGTCGCGTTGATGCTCGCCGAGATCGGGGTCGCCGAGATCTGGAAGGCGCCGGAGATCTGGGGATCGGGGACGGCGCCGTGGTCCGCCGTGAGGACGAACGCCCATTCGCCCGTGCCGACCGTCCGGTCGAGGAACGTGACGAGCTGCTCGAGGGCCGCGTCCTGCGCCTCGACCACGTCCCGCATCTCGACGCCGTCGAGCGTCCAGACGTGCGTCACGTAGTCGATCATCTTGTAGTTGACGAACAGCAGGTCGGGGATCTCGTCCGCACCGAACCCCTCACGCTCGATGATCTCCATCAGCACGCGCGTCTGGTACGGGACGCGGGCCGGCGTGTCGAACCCGCCGAGCAGCGGCTCGATCTCGTTGTCGCGCCAGCGATCGTCGATCTGTCCGTCGGCCGCGTCCACGGCCCGCACGTCGTCCTCGAACCCGGGCACGTCGTTGAGGTAGTCGGGCAGGGTGTAGTACGCCTCGAGCTGCGGCGTGAGGTTCCATTCGAAGCCTTCCGCGCCCAGGGTGTCCGCGCCGAGCTGCTCACGGATCGCCGCGATGTCCTTGTCGCCGCCGCCCCACAGCGAACCGTGGCCGAGCATCCCGAGGTGGATGCTGACGGTCCCGAGCTCGCCGACAACCGGCTCGTTCCCGTTCGCGACGTCGTACAGATCTGCGAACGTCGGATCGATGAAGTAGGTCGGTCCCTGCTTCCATGGCGACGTCAGGGTCGGACCGATCCGCAACCGATGCGCCACGAGCCCGTGGCTGTCGGGGAACGTGCCCGTCCCGATCGTCGCGTGCGTCTGCGCGGTCGAGGTCGGCGACGTGCCGACGGTCGCCTGCTCGTACCACGTCCCATCCGGGATCAGCGACTCGAGGTACGGCCACGAGTTCGGCCAGCGGTCCAGCACGTTGTCGCCGGCCGCGTCCCAGACCATCGTGATCAGCAGCCGCGGTGGCGTCGCGCTGCCCTCGACCGCCTCGCGCATCGGGACGCCGTCCCGCGGGCGGAACGGGAAGTCGACGAGCTGCGCCTGCGTCGGCGCGATCCCCGCGAGCGTCACCGGCCGCTCGACGACGCCGTTCGCGACGATGTGACCGGGGCCGTACCAGAACATCGGGATGTCCTGCGTGTACGGCCACGGACCGACGTGCGGGAGGCCCGATCCCACGAAGTCCGGCTCGAACGGAAGGATCTGGAGCTCGGCGCTCCGGTCGGCCATGTTGCCGCGCCAGGTCCGGAGGAGCCACTGGTGCGGCAACGAGCAGGCGATCTCGACCA
>DASPIF010000365.1:0-2495 GCA_035629255.1 Actinomycetota bacterium
ATCGCGCTCGCGTTCGCCCGTGCGGGGGCGTCCGTCGCGCTCGCGTCGCGGACCGAGACCGAGCTCGACGCGGTCGCGGGCGAGATCCGTTCCGGCGGCGGCGGCGCGCTCGTCGTGCCGACGGACGCGGCCGACGAGGCACAGATGGACGCCCTCGTCGAGCGAACGGCCGCCGAGCTCGGCACCCTCGACGTCATGGTGAACAACGCCGGCGTCGCTCCGTTCCTCGCCTCGTTCCTCGAAACACGACCGGAGGCGTTCGAGACGCAGTTCGGCATCAACTTCTGGTCCGCCGTGTACGGGACGCGGGCCGCGGGACGCGTGTTCCTCGAGAAGGGGTCGGGGGCCGCGCTCAACCTCGCGTCGATCGACGCCTTCATGGTCGAGCCGGGTCTCGCCTACTACGGGAGTGCCAAGGCCGCGATCGTGAACCTCACGAAGTCCGTCGCGCTCGAATGGGCGCCGAAGGGCGTCCGCGTGAACGCGCTCGCGCCGGGGTGGATCGACACGCCGATGAACGAGGAGGAGCGTGACGACCCCGACGCCGAGCGCCAGATCCTGTCGGCGATCCCGATGGCACGGTGGGGTCGGCCCGAGGAGATCGCGAACGCGGCGCTGTTCCTGTGCTCGGAGGCCTCGGCGTTCACGACGGGCGTGACGCTCGTCGTCGACGGCGGTCAGACGCTCACGAGCTCGCAGTCGCTGCTCTCGTGAGGCTGCGGGGCGCGGTCGTCGTCGTCACGGGCGCGTCGTCCGGCATCGGCGAGGCGACGGCGCTGCGGTTCGCGCGGGCGGGAGCCCGCGTGGTGCTGGCGGCACGCCGTGTGGACCGGCTCGAGGAGGTCGTCTCGCGGATCCGGGCGCGCGGCGGGGATGCGGTCGCCGTGGGGTGCGACGTCACCGTCCGCGAGGATCTCGACGCGCTCGCGACGGCCACCCTCGAACGTCACGGCCGCGCCGACGTCGTCGTCGCGAACGCCGGGATCCCGGCCGGCGGTCCGTTCCGCTCGCTGTCGGCCGATCGGATCGATCTCGTGGTTGCGACGAACATCCTGGGCGTCATGCACACGGTGCGCGCGTTCCTGCCGACCCTCGTCGAGCAGCGGAGCGGCCATGTGGTGGTCGTCGCATCGCTCGCGGGTCGGTTCGCGACGCCGGGGTCGTCGGTCTACGGCGCGACGAAGCACGCGGTCGTCGCGTTCGCCGAGTCCCTGCACCACGAGCTCGCGCCGTTCGGGATCGGCGTGACCTCCGTGAACCCCGGGCTCACGGAGACGGAGGGCTTCCCGATGGAGCACGTCCCATCGATGCTCGTGATGTCACCCGACCGGATCGCCGCCACGATCGTCGACGTCGTCGAACGCGACCGTGGTCCCGAGGTCTCGATCCCGCGCTGGATCGCGGCGATGCAGGTCTTCCGCGTCCTGGCGCCGCCGCTCTACCGCTGGGGGGTCCGGACCATCGCCCAACGCGCGACCCGGCGAGCGGACGTGTAAGGAACGGCGGGAACCGGGCATCTCGTTCCTCCGGAACGACGACCAGTTCGGACTGAACCTCTTCCTGATGAGCGCGGACGGTTCCCACGTCCGGCAGATCACCCGCCTCACCGAGGCCGAGCTCCTGTCGCTCTCGTGGAAGCCCGATCCCGTCCCCGGATCGACCGGCGAGCGACGCTGCCAGAAGCGCCACCACGGGCGGCGCCGCGTCGGCGGGTCGGTGACGGCGTCGCGGGAGGTCCGGTGCTCGTCGGCGGCGCGGCGGAGGTCGCGCTCGTGCTCGGCCTGCTCCTCGCGGCGTTGCTCGGTCGGCATCTGCGGACCGCTACGGCTGAACTCGCCCATCCCGTTGAGCGTACGCCCGGGGGTCCGCCGCGCAGCTACCCGGTGATGTGATGGACCTTGAGCAGGTTCGTGTGGGTCTGGCCCGCCGGGGACGACGCGGCCATCACGACGGACCGACCCGGCTCGGCGAGCCCCTGGGCGCGCAGCCCGGCATCCATCAGGGCGATCATCTGATCCGTGTCGGACGGCTCGCCCACGTCGACGGTGCGGACGCCCCAGCGCAACGCGATCGACCGACGGACGGTCTCGTCCGGGATGAACGCGTAGATCGGGACCCCGGGCCGCTCCGACGAGAGCAGCGCCGCCGTGCGTCCCGTCTCGGTGTAGCACGCGATCGCGACGACCGCGTCGTCGTCGTTCGCGATCTGGGCGGCCGCGTGTGCGACCGCCGAGGCCTCGTCGCGGTGGACGCACGGCGGCGCCGAGACGCGGAACGCACCCGCTCCTTCCTCGGCGACCTCGGCGATCCTGGCCGCGGCGCGGGTCGCGTCGATCGGGTACTCGCCGATCGCCGTCTCGCCCGAGAGCATGATCGCGTCGGTGCCGTCGATCACGGCGTTGGCGACGTCGCTCGCCTCGGCCCGCGTCGGCCGCGGTGCCGCGATCATCGACTCGAGCATCTGCGTGGCGACGATCACGGGCTTGCGTGCGAGC
>DASPIF010000366.1:0-4165 GCA_035629255.1 Actinomycetota bacterium
TCGGGGCGATGGTCCGTCCCTTCGAGCGCCTCTCGGAACGCCTCCCGTGCGGGTCCGAGGAGGAAGTCGCCGGCGACGATCGCCCCGCCACCGATCACGACGACCTCCGGGTCGATCGCGTTCACGAATCCGGCGATCCCCTCGCCGAGACGTCGCCCGACACGCTGGAGGATCCGGATCGCGACGACGTCGCCCCGTTCGGCCGCCTCGGTCACGATCTCGCCGGTCACGAGCGCCGGGTCACCGCCGACCAGCCTGGCGATCACCGAGTGCTCATGCTCCGCGGCGGCCTCGCGACCGAGCCGATCGATCGTCTGCCCCGCGGCGACCTGCTCCCAGCAGCCGAGGTTGCCGCAGCCGCACAGCGGCCCGCCGGGCTCGACGATGATGTGCCCGATGTCGCCGGCGAACCCGTGCGCGCCGCGAGACAGGCGGCCGTCCGCGATCACGCCGCCGCCGATCCCCGTCCCCACGGTCACCAAGAGGAGGTGGCGAACACCGCGACCGGCCCCGAACCTCCACTCGCCGTACGCCGCCGCGCTCGCGTCGTTCTCGAGGAGCACCGGGATCCCGAGCGCATCCCGCACGCGGTCGCGCACCGGCACGTCGCGCCACGCGAGGTTGGGCGAGAACCGCATCACCCCGGCGCTCGTGTCGACGAGCCCCGCCGCGCCGATCCCGACGGCGGCGACGCGCTCGTCGCGGATCTCCTCTGCGAGCGCCGCCATCTCCGCGAGGATCGCCTCGGTGTCGTCGGCGGGCGTCGGACGGGTCGCGCGCTCGCGGATCGATCCGTCGCTCGCGACCCGGAACGCGTTGATCTTCGTCCCGCCGACGTCGATCCCGATCGCGTCGCGGTCGGTCATGCCGGAGGCGGCACGCTCAGCCGATCTCGATCTTCTCGAGTTGCGTGCCGCTCTTCGGCGAGGTCTCGTCCTCGAGGTCGCCGGCGCGCACGTCGATCACGGCGCGCGCCGCCAGGAAGAACTCGCGCGCGGCGGCGAGGAGATGATCGATCGCGTCGGGCGCGACGGTGCGCGCGGTCGTCACCGCCATGCAGATCGGACAGAACGCGACGTTGCAGACGAGCGCGCCCTGCTCGGCGTCCCCGGGCCCCTGCGCCGCGGGCGGGACCTCCTCGACGGTGGGGCGCGGACGGGCGGCGGACGTCGTCCGCGCGCGGCGGCGGGCGTCAGGCACGCGCGCTCCTCGAGGCTTCGGCACCGGGCGGGCGAGCGAACGCGATCTCGAGGTGGTCGCCGACGAAGTTCGCGCCGCGGATCTCGAGCCGCTGCAGGGTCTGCGGCAGGATCAGGTTGCGCTTGTAGCTGCCGACCCGCACGAACAGCTCGTCTCCGCGACGGTGGACATCCATGTCCTCGCGCGCGACGAACGGGAGCCGCATCACGAGGACGTACCCGCCCGACCGGCGGCGGACTCGGATCGGGTCGTCGTGGAAGAGGATGTCGGTCGCGTCGAGCTCGCCGTAGACCTCGTCGCCCATCTCCTCGAGGAGCGGCACGCCGACCATCTCGCGGTCGAACAGCCGCGCGGTGAGGATCGGCACCGGGTCGAAGGATTCGTGCACCTGTCGCAGGTGCTCGGCCTGGATGTCCTTCCACTTCGCGAAGTAGGGATCCTCGACGTCGTCCGGGAAGATCCGGTTCACGACGACCGCGTCGACCCGGTACCCGAACAGCCCGAGGTACGTGTACGTCCGGCGCGCCTCGCTGATGACCATCCGCTCGGGGTTCACGACGAGGCGTACCGTCGAGGTCTCCTCGTCCGTCAGGATCCGGTGGACCGCGTCGAGGTTGCGGTGGAGCCGTTCCACCGACGCGAAGAAGCGGTCGCCTGCGATCGGCAACGAGGTCATCTTGGTCACGAGCGGCCGCACCCCCTTCACCACGCGCCGCTGCACCGGGAAGATCCGCTCGATGTACCAGTTCATGATCTCGGGCAGCGAGAGGAGCCGGAGGGTCTCGGCGGTCGGCGCGCAGTCGACGATGAGGAGGTCGTACCGCCCGCCCTCGACGTGGGTCCGCACGTCGATCAGGCTGAAGATCTCGTCGAGCCCGGGGATCACGGAGAGCTCCTCGGCCTGGATCGTCTCGACGCCGGCCCAGTTCATCAGCTGGACGAAGTAGTCCTGGATCTCGCGCCAGTTCGTCTCGAGCCGCGACTGCGCGTCGATCTGCTCCGCCCAGAGGTTCTCTCCGAGCTCGGTCGCGTGCTCGCCGATCGGCAGGTCGAACGAGTCGCCGAGCGAGTGCGCCGGATCCGTGCTCATCACCAGCGTCCTGATCCCGGCCTTGGCGGCACGCACCGCGGTCGCGGCCGCGACGGTCGTCTTGCCCACGCCGCCCTTGCCGGTGAACAAGAGGACCCGCATCGGGCTAGCGTAACGAAGCCGGTTCACGAGCGCGGTCGAGCGCGGCTACCCGAACTCGACGCGCTGCTTGAGCCGTTCGAGCGCGTTGTCGATCACGCGCTTCTCGCCCTGCGTGCGGACGAAACCGGGCAGCAGGATCCCGATCTCGACGCGCAGTCGGTAGGTGACGTCCGTCTCGTCCTCGTCGGCCTCGGAGAGCAGGTACTCCCCCGAGATGTCCGAGACCGCGCCGCGCGCCTCGGTGGAGACCCACGACATGCCGCCGTCCCCCGGGGCGTAGCGGTACGCGAGCGTGTAGCTGGCCCGCCCGAGGACCGGGACCTCGACCTCGAACGCGACCTTGGTGCCGAGCCCGCCGTCGCCACGCTCGAGCACGCGGACCGACGTCACCTCCGCCCACTCCGGATACGCCTCGAAGTTCGTCAGGACGTCCATGATCTCGGCGGCGGAGGCCGCGATCACGGTCCGGCCCTCGGTCTGCTCGCTCATCGGTGCGTCGATGCTAGCCGCGGCCGGCGACCCGGGTGGGGATTCACCCGCCGCGAGCGGCCGGCAACACCACGAGCGTCGCGACCACCATCGAGAGCACGACCAGACCGGCGGAGCTCCATAGGAGCAGCCGCGTGCTGACGACGGGGTCGTCACCGCGCGCCAGGCGGTAGGCGTCGAGGGTCGACACCCCGTACACCGCCGCGGACGAGGCTGCGAACAGCACGAACAGGGCGAACGTCGGCCCCATCCCACCCTTGCCGAGCCTCGAGACGATCAGCACGCACAGCGTCCCGAAGGTCCACCCGAACAGGACGAACCGGGCGACGGCATCGGCTCGGCGGCCGAGCTTCCAATGGCCGAGGCCAGGAAGCACGAGCGACCAGATCGCGGCGCGTTCGGGGTCCACCGCGGGCGGCGCCTCGGGCTCGGCGAACAGACGGGCGAACGCGGTCCCGCAGACGAGGCAGGTCGACGCCTCGATGGGGTTCACCTCGGCGCAGACGGGGCACGTCCACGAGGCAGCGGTCTCGGCGAACTCGACGCCGCCCCCGCCGGGCGTGTCGACCGTCGCCGTCGCGCGCGGGCCGCGCTTCGTCACGACGGGAACCGGCGCTCCCGGTGGCTCGGTGGGTGCCCGCCGGAGCGGCTCGTAGCACTGTCCGCACCATTCGGCGTCTGCCGTCACGAGCGCGCCGCACTTCGGGCAGCGATCGCCGCGGTCGCTCATGCCGCGAGCGTACCGCCGCTACCCCGCCGCCTGGCGCAGCCACCCTCCCAGCTGTCCGAACGCGCGCTCCCACGTGAAGTGCTGTTCGACGCGCGAACGACCGGCGCGACCCATCGCCTCCGCACGGGCGGGGTCCTCGAGCAACGACGCCACGGCCTCAGCGACGCCCCCGACCTCCTCGCCGTCGACGAGCAGACCGGTCACGCCGTCGACGAGAGCCTCGCGCGCGCCGCCGGAGTCGCCGACCACCACGGGGCGCGCACACGCCGCGGCCTCGATGAACACGTTCCCCCACCCCTCGACCTCGAGCCCGGCTCGCCGCGTCCGGCACGGCATCGCGAAGACGTCCCCGGCGCGGTAGTACGCGGGGAGGTCCGCCTCGGAGACCTCGCCCGCGAACACGACCGAGCCGGCCGGTGCGGCGGCGGCCAGCGCCTCCAACCGCTCGCGATCCGGCCCGCCCCCCACGAGCACGAGCGCGGCGTCGGGGACGCGACGCCGGATGTCGGACATGCCTCGGATCAGGACGTCCTGCCCCTTCCTCGCGACCAGAC
>DASPIF010000367.1:0-11815 GCA_035629255.1 Actinomycetota bacterium
GTCCCGTTCATTCGAGGACGACGAGCGGGTCACCGGCCTGGACGACCTGACCCTCGGAGATCGGCAGCTCGGCGACCTTCCCCTCCCGGGGCGCGGGGACGGCGTTCTCCATCTTCATCGCCTCGAGGATGCACACGACGTCGCCCGCCTGAACCTCCTGTCCCGGCTCCACGAGCACGCGCAGGATCGTGCCCTGCATCGGTGCCGAGATGACGCTGTGGACCGACTCGGCCCGGTGCGAGCTCGATCGGCTCGGCGCCTTCGGGGCCGTTTCGCGGCGTTGGTCGAAGATCCGGATCGGGACCCGGCGCCCGTCGACCTCGAGCAGCAGCTCGGCCGGGACCGGCGCCCGCTCGGGCGCCGACGGTGTCGCGGCTTCGTCCGACAGATCGAGCTCGGCATCGCGCAGCGCCTTCTCGAGCCACGTGGTGGTGTGGGTCGACTTGCGGAAGGCTCGCGTCTGCAGGATCCACCGGTGGAGCGGGATCGTCGTCGGGACACCTTCGACCCGGTACTCGCCCAGCGCGCGAAGCATCCGGGCGATCGCGCGGTCCCGCGTCTCGCCGCCCACGATCACCTTCGCGAACATCGAGTCGTAGTCCGCCGGGATCTCGCGACCCTCGTCGATGAACGAGTCGACCCGGACGAACGGGCCCGCGGGCTCGCGGTACCGCGTGACGCGCCCCGGTCCCGGCAGGAAGTTGCGTGCGGGATCCTCGGCGTTGATCCGACACTGGATCGCTGCGCCCCGCGGCTGGACGTCGGCGACGTCGTCGAGCTCGTCGCCGAGCGCGACCCGCAGCTGGAGCGCGACGAGGTCGAGACCCGTCACCATCTCGGTCACCGTGTGCTCGACCTGGAGCCGGGTGTTCATCTCGAGGAAATAGAACTCGCCGTCCTCGTCGACGATGCACTCGACCGTGCCGGCGTTCACGTACCCGGCCCGCCTGGCGAGCGCGATCGACGCCTCCCCGATCCGGGTGCGGAGCGCGGCGTCGACGACCGGGGACGGGGTCTCCTCGATCAGCTTCTGGTGGCGCCGCTGCACCGAGCAGTCGCGCTCGCCGAGGAAGAGCACATTGCCGTGCGTGTCGGCGAAGACCTGCGCCTCGACGTGGTGCGCGCGGTCGAGGTACCGCTCGAGGAACACCTCGGGGCGGCCGAAGTACGCCTGCGCCTCGCGGGCGGCGCGGGCGAGCGCGGCCTCGAGATCCTCGGGCTTGCGCACGACGTGCATCCCCCGTCCGCCGCCCCCGAACGCCGCCTTGACGAGGACGGGGAACCCGATGCGCTCGGCGTGCGTCGGCGCGTCGTCGATCGTGATCGGGTCCGGGGTCCCGGGGACGATCGGCACGCCGGCCTCCTCGGCGGCATGGCGGGCGGCGGACTTGTCGCCCATCGTCTCGATCGCGTCGGCCGGGGGACCGACGAACGTCAGGTCCGCCTGCTCCACGGCGCGCGCGAACTGCGATCGCTCCGAGAGGAACCCGTAGCCGGGATGGATCATCGTCGCCTTCGACTTGACCGCGGCGTCGAGGATCGCGCCGATCGACAGGTACGACTCGACGGAGGGCGCCGGGCCGATCCGGTACGCCTGGTCGGCCATCTCGACGTGGAGGGCGTCGCGATCCGCGTCGCTGTAGACGGCGATCGACGTGTACCCGAGCTCTCGGATCGTGCGGATGATGCGGACGGCGATCTCGCCGCGGTTCGCGATCAGGATCCGAGGTTTCGCCACCCACCCGCTCCGCGTCCGTACGATGTCCGCTCCCCGAGCGCGCTCCCCAAGGAGGTCGAACCCGCTGCTGTCCGAACCCGCGTTGACGCGCGCGCTCGAGCGGGCGGGGTTGCAGGCCCCGGTCCGGTTCGAGGAGGTTACCCCCTCGACCCAGGCGACGGCGCTCGCGCTCGCCGAGGACGGCGCGCCCGAGTGGACGCTCGTCGCGGCGAACCACCAGACGCGCGGTCGTGGGCGGCTCGACCGCACGTGGGACGACGCCGCAGGTTCGTCGCTGCTGTTCTCGATGATCCTGCGGCCGGCGCTGGACGCCGCCGACGGCGGTGCGCTGGCGCTCCTTGCGGGCCTCGCGCTGGCCGAGACGATCGACGAGGTCGCCGATCAACGCGCCGCGTGCAAGTGGCCGAACGACGTGCTCGTCGGCGGGCGCAAGGCCGCGGGGATCCTCGCCGGCTCCGCGACGGCGGGGGAGTCACTGTCGTACGTCGTCCTCGGGATCGGCGCGAACATCGGCGATGTCCCCGCGGAACATCCCGACGCGGGCGCGATCGCCGCCGACGACGTCGCGGTGCTCGAGGGGTTCCTGCGGGCGTTCTCGCGCCGGTACGCACCCGGACACCCGGCGTTCACGTCGACGGTGCTCGCCGCGTACCGGGAGCGATGCGCGACGCTCGGCGAGCGCGTCCGTGCGACCGCGACCGACGGTGCGGTCGTCGAGGGCGTGGCCGCCGACCTCGACGCGAAGGGTGGGCTCGTCGTCGAGACCGGCGACGGGCGCCGAACCGTGCGGTTCGGCGACGTCGAGCACGTGCGCGTCGCCGGCTCGGGTCGCGCGAACGACCTGGAGTAAGCTCCGCGCGATGGCGTTCCCGCGCAGGCTCCTGATCGAAGGCGAGGAGCTCGTCCTCGACCTCCGCCCCCACTGGGTCGCGCTCGTCGGTCCGATCCTCGTCACGCTGCTGGTGATCGCCGGGTGGGTCGTCGCGCTGGTGTACGCGCCCGACGACGGATCGGGCCGGACGGCCGTCCTGTGGGGCGCGTTCGCGATCGGCGCGCTCGTCCTTCTCTGGTACCCGCTCCGCGCGTTCGTCGCATGGGCGACCTCGAACTTCGCCGTCACGACCGACCGGATCATCCACCGCGAGGGCTTCATCGCGAAGCGGACGATGGAGATCCCGCTCGAGGCGATCAACGACATCCGCTTCCAGCAGTCGGTGGTCGAGCGGATCGTCGGGGCGGGCGACATCATCGTGCAGTCGGCGAGCGAGTTCGGTCGCAACGTCTTCGCGAACATCCCCGACCCCGAGGGCGTGCAGCGCACGATCTACGCCGAGGGGGAACGCAACAAGGACCGGATGTACAAGGGCGACGCCGACGGCGAGGTGCCCGCGGCTCCCTCGGTCACGACCGAGCTCGAGCGACTGGCCGGCCTGCGTCAGCGAGGGGTCCTGACCGACGCCGAGTTCCAGGAGCAGAAGCGCCGGATCCTCGGAGGATGACGTCCGGTTGCGCCCGCGGTCGCGGCCCCTCTACGCTGCGCACGTGACGCCATCGCCGGCCCGTCGGGCCGTGCTCGTCGCGACGCTGCTCGGCTTCGTCACGTGCGTCGTCGTCACCGCATCCACGCTCGTCGATCATGATCGCCGGCCACGGTCGACGGCGTCGGTGTTCGAGGCCGTCCCGCCCACGTGGTCTGCGGTCGCGCGGCCGCGCGGATCGCACGATCCCGGGTCCCCCGAGCTCGGCACGGCGTCGGTCGAGTCCGCCCCGGCGATCGCCGTCCCGTCGCACGTCACGCTCTGGAGCGAAACACCCGCCGAGGGCGCGACGGTTCCGATCTCCTTCGAGATCTCGCAGCGAGCGCCTCCGGCGTGACCGGTTCACGCGTGTCGCGGTCGGCGTCCACGACCGACCGCGATCTCCGACCTGGCCACGTCAGGAGGCGTCATGACCACATCACAGATCGTTCGGGAGCGCGCGCTGGCGCTCGCCTCGGCCGGAGCGTCGTCGGCGGTCGCGATCGAAGATCTCGAGACCTGCTGCGGTGGACGTCGCGTCGCCGTCGTGCGGGCGAGACAAGAGTTGTCCTCATCCGACGAAGGCACGCCGACGGAGATCGAGCGAGCGGTCGAGTTCCTCGACGCGGTGTTGCAACGATTGCCTGCGTGAGCGGGCCGCGAGGAGGGTCGCCGTGGCGATCGTGAAAGAGACCCGGCTCCCGGGCGTCGGCGTCCGGCTCGAGTTCGAGTCGGAGTCCGGGACCCGGGTCGCGGTCGTGCATCATCGGACGGGGGAGCGCGATCTCGTCGTGTACGACCGTGACGATCCCGACGCCGGACGCGAGGTCGTCCGGCTCGGGCACGAGGACAGCCGGACGCTCGCCGAGCTCCTCGGCGTGTCGCAGGTCGCGAAGGATCTCGCCGATCTGCAGGAGGACGTCGAGGGGCTCGCGGTCGACCGGCTGCCGGTCGTGACGGGTTCGCCGTTCGACGGCCGCACGATCGGGGACACCCAGGCGCGCACGCGCACGGGCGTGTCGATCGTCGCGGTCCTGCGCGCCGGCGGACCGCACCCCGCGCCGGGTCCGGGGTTCCCGCTCCATGGGGGCGACCTCCTCGTCGTCGTGGGGACCCCGCGCGGGATCGAAGACCTCGCGGTCCTGCTGCGCTCGGGCTGACGCGTGCACGGCGGCCCGGGGTTCATCCTCGAGCTGGGCGGCGTCGTCCTCCTCTTGGCGGTGCTCGCACGCCTCGCGGCGCAGTTCGGCTTCTCGCCCATCCCGCTCTACCTCCTCGCCGGCCTGGCCTTCGGCAGCGGCGGCGTGGTCCCGCTCGTCACCGCCGAGGGGTTCATCGCCGCCGGCGCGGAGATCGGTCTGATCCTCCTGCTGTTCTCGCTCGGCCTCGAGTACACGGCCGAGGAGCTGGTCGGCGGGCTCCGCTCGACCGCGCGCGTCGGCATCGTCGACGCCGCGTCGAACTTCCTGCCCGGCTTCCTCGGCGGCCTGATCCTGGGGTGGGAGGTCGTCCCGTCGGTGTTCCTCGGCGGCGTCACCTACATCTCGTCGTCGGGCGTGATCGCGCGCACCCTTGACGAGCTCGGGTGGATGGGGAACCGGGAGGCGCCGCTCGTCCTCGCGATCCTCGTGCTCGAGGACCTCGTGATGGCCGTGTTCTTGCCGCTCGCCACGGTGGTCCTCGTCGGGGGGGGAGCGGCCACGGTCGGTCTCTCGGTGGCGATCGCCGTGACCGTCGTGATCGGCGTCCTGTGGATCGCCTCCCGGTACGGCGATGCGATCAGCCGCGCGATCTTCAGCCGCTCGGACGAGGCGTTGCTCTTCGGGATCCTCGGGCTCGTGCTCGTCACGGCGGGCGCGGCCGAGGCGCTGAACGTGTCCGCGGCGGTCGGGGCATTCCTCGCGGGCATCGCGATCTCCGGCCCGTCGGCGGACCGCGCCCGCTCGCTCCTCGTGCCGTTGCGCGCGGTCTTCGCGGGCGTGTTCTTCCTCTTCTTCGGCTTCCAGATCGACCCCGGAACGATCCCGTCGGCGATCGTGCCGGCGCTCGCGCTCGCGGCGATCGGCGCGGCGACGAAGTACGGAACGGGGTGGTACGGAGCCCGCTCCGCAGGGATGGGCCCCCGAGCGCGGGTGCGTGCCGGGGTGGCGCTGATCGCCCGAGGTGAGTTCTCGATCGTGATCGCGGGGATCGCTGTCGCGGCCGGAGCCGAGCCCGAGCTCGGACCGGTGGCGGCGACGTACGTGCTGTTGCTCGCGATCGCGGGCCCGGTCGCGGCGCGCATCGTCGACCGACGCATCGAGCGCGCGAAGCGCGCCTCGTCCCTCGATCGCAGCACGGCGGGCTGACCCCCGCGGGCCGGGTCGCGAGAGGCGCGCCCGTTGTGGCAGCATCGCCGGACCGTATGGACGATCCCCGTGTCGCCGTCGTGGGGATCGGCCACGCCGGGTTCGCGCCCGTCGTGGCCGGTCTGTCGACCAAGGAGCTGATGTACCAGGCCGCCGTGCGGGCGTACGACGACGCCGGCGTCGACCCGCGGACCGACGTCGACTCGTTCGTCTGCTGCTCGGAGGACCTGCTCGAGGGCACCTCGATCTTCGACGAGTACGTCCCCGATCAGCTCGGCGCGATGCAGCGACCCGTCCACACGGTGTCGTCGGACGGCCTCGTGGGGCTCGCGACCGGGGTGATGCTGATCCGTTCCGGGATCGCTCAGGTCGTCGCGGTCGAGGCGCACAGCAAGGTCTCCGACGTCCGCTCGCTCGGAGCGATCGAGGCGTTCGCGCTCGATCCGGTCCTCAACCGGCCGCTGGGGATCGGGACGCTCTCGGTCGCGGCGCTCGAGATGAACGCCTTCCTGGAGCGGACGCGCCTGAGCGAGGAACATTGCGCGGCCGTCGCCGCGAAGAACCGGACGAACGCGCTCGACAATCCGCGGGCCGCGTACCCCGCGGCCGTCTCGACGGAGGACGTCGACGACTCGACGCCGCTCTCGTGGCCGCTGCGTCAGCTCGAGATCGCCGAGCGGGCCGACGGCTGCGTCGTGATCGTGCTCGCGGCCGAGGCGCGGGCCCGCGACCTCACCGAGGCGCCGGTCTGGGTCCTCGGCGCCGGATGGTCCTCCGGTTCCCCGACGATCGAGAGCCGCACGTGGGGCCAGGGCGACGCGACGACCCGCGCCGCGGCGATGGCCTACCGGCACGCGGGCATCACCGATGCGTCCGAGGAGATCGATCTGCTCGAGGTGGACGACACGTACGCGTTCCGCGAGCTCGAGGCGCTCGAGGCGCTCGGCTTCGGCGAGGGACCCGACCTCGGGACGATGCTCGACGACGGCGAGCTGGACCCGGACGGCGAACTCCCCGTCAACGTGAGCGGCGGCTCGATCGGCCAGGGCAATCTCTTCGAGGCGAACGGCCTCGTCCGAGCCCTCGAGTGCGTCGAGCAGCTGCGCGGCGAGGCGGGGGAGCGTCAGGTCGACGAGACGTACGTCGCGCTCGCGCAGAGCGTCCGCGCGGTCCCGAGCACCTCGGCCGTCGTCGCGGTCTTCGCCAACGACAACGGAGCCGGCGGGTGAGCGTGTCAGTGCGGCGGAGGAAAAGATGAAGCTCGACACCGTCGACCACGTCTGGTTCTGGGTGCGGGACATGGACCGGGCCGTCGCGTTCTACGGCGACGCGCTCGGTCTGCCGCTGCGGATGCGGCACGGCGACGACTGGGCCGAGTTCGACTCGGGAGGCGCGAGGATCGGGCTGCATGGGGTCGGCGAAGGGGACGCCGCGGCGCCGCACGGCGGGACCGCCGTGTTCGTCGTCGACGACCTCGATCTCGCCAAGGCGGCGCTCGCGGAGCGCGGCGTCGCCTTCGAGGATCACCTCGGCGAGGTGTCGGGCTACGCGAGGTACGCCTCGTTCACCGATCCCGACGGCAACTCGATGCAGATCATCGAGTACCTCTCGACGGGTGGTGGCGCCTGATGGGCAGGGTCGCCGTCGTGGGCGCGGGGATGACGCGGTTCGTGCGGCGCGCGCAGGAGACGGGCAAGGAGCTGTCGTGGGAGGCGTCGCGCGCGGCACTGGACTCCTGCGACCTCACGCTCGACGACATCGAGGCCGTCTGCCTCACGAGCGCGCCGGACATGTTCGACGGCGTGCACATGAAGGGGGAGTACCTCTCGGACGGCGCCGGCGCGTTCGGAAAGCCGTACATCCGCACCTACGTGGGCGGCGGGAGTGGCGTCTTCACCGCGATCCAGGCTTGGTACACGGTCGCGAGCGGCATGGCCGACGTCGTCCTCGTCGTCGCCGAGGAGAAGATGTCCTCGACCCAGCCGCACCCACAGGGGGCGTTCCTCTCGATCTTCGACAACGTCCTCGAGCGGCCGCTCGGCCCGAACCTGCTCTGGATCTTCGCGCTCGAGATGAACCGGTACATGACGGTGCACGGGCTGGAGAAGCGCGACATCGCGACGGTCGCGGTGAAGAACAAGCGCAACGCGGCCGGCCACCCGGCGGCGCTGCTCGGGCAGGCGGACATCACGGTCGAGGACGTGCTTGCCTCCGAGACGCTCGCGTGGCCGGTGCAGCGGCTCGACGTCTCACCCATCAGCGACGGCGCGGTCGCGCTCGTCGTGGCGAGCGAGGATGCCGCGAAGCGGATCGGCGGGACCCCGGTGTGGATCGACGGCGTCGGGTGGAACCTCGACACCGCGTACTGGACGAACCGCGATCTCGTCTACCCCGAGTACGTCGAGAACGCCGCGCGCCAGGCGTATGCGATGGCGGGCATCACGGAGCCGCGGAAGCAGATCCACGTCGCCGAGCCGTACGACCCCTTCGATTACAAGGAGCTGCATCACCTCGAGGGGCTGATGCTGTTCGACAAGGGCAAGGCCCCCGAGGCGGCTCGCGACGGCGTGCTGAACCGCGACGGCGACCTCCCGTCGTGTCCGAGCGGAGGGCTGCTCGGCGTCGGCAACCCGATCGCGGCGGCCGGTCTCATGAAGATCGCCGAGCTGTACTGGCAGCTCAGCGGGCAGGCGGGGGCGCGACAGGTGCCAGGGACGCCCGAGCGCGGCGTGGCGCAGGCATGGGGTGACCTGATGCAGGTCGGCACGGTCGTCGTCATGGGTCGCGACGGCGGGTCGCCGACGACCGCGACCCGCGAGCCGACCGCCGCGAGCGACGCGGCCGCCGAGCTGCCCGTCGTCCAGACGCCGCCGTATACGACGGCGGGGCGCTCCCTCCGCGACGAGGAGTTCCGCTCGGCGACGGGCGCGATCGACGATGCGGTCGACGCCCGGTACGAGTGGGACGCCGGCGTCGCGATCTCGCGGTTCCTCGACGGGCTCGAGGAGGCAAGGATCCTCGGCCGCGAATGCCGCGGGTGCGAGCGCGTCCTCGTGCCGCCACGGATGTTCTGCGAGCGGTGCTTCCGCGACACCGACGGCTGGGTCGAGGTCGAGACGACCGGCACCGTGCAGACGTATTCGATCTGTCACATCCGCTACGACATGCAACCGCTGGAGGAACCGGAGCTGCCCGCGGTGGTCGCGATCGACGGCTCGAGCGGCGGGTTCCTGCACAAGCTCGGCGAGGTCGCGCCGGAGGACGTCCGGATCGGCATGGCGGTCGAAGCGGTCTGGAAGCCCGAGGAGGAGCGCGAGGGCTCGATCCTCGACATCGCTTACTTCCGTCCGCTCGCCGGCGACGCCACGATCGCCGACGCCGAGACGGCCGGCGACGAGGACGACGAGGGGGAGGCCTGATGCTCGAACGCATCACCCAGCCCGACGAGATCCGCTACTGGCCGGGCGACATGCCGGTCGAGCACCGCTACACACCGGGCGTCGCCGGCGAGGTGTTCTTCACGGCGCTGCGCGACCGCGGCGTGATCCTCGGGTCGCGGTGCGAACGGTGCTCCTACACGTACGTCCCCGCGCGGCTGTTCTGCGAGCGCTGCTTCGCGGAGCTCGCGGCCGACACGGAAGTCGGGCCGCAGGGCGCGCTCGTCTCCTTCACGATCGCGTTCGTGGGGATCGAGGGCGATCCCCTCGAGGAACCGGAGCTGTACGGGCTCGTCCGCCTCGACGGGGCCGACGCGGTCCTGCTCCACCGGGTCTTGGACGCGGGCGACGAGCCGCTCGAGATCGGCGAGCGCGTGGAGCTCGTGGTGCGCCGCCCGAGCGATCGCGTCGGCTCGATCTCGGACATCGAGGGGTTCCGCCCGATCGAGTGATCCGGGTCCGGGCACGACCCAGGCGTCGAGGGCGACCCCGTCGGCACCCCTCCGTATCCTGGGCGCATGGCCGAACCCACCTGCGAGCGCTGCGGCGTCGTCCTGCCCGCCGGGGCGAAGTTCTGCCCGAACTGCGCCTTCCCGACGTCGGCGCCGCCGGCCGAGGAGCGCAAGGTCGTCACGGTCGTCTTCGTGGACGTCGTCGGGTCCACGCAGCTCTCGGCGCAGATCGATCCCGAGCGCTACCGCGAGGTCATCACGGCCTACTACCGCGAGGTCTCCGACGAGCTCGAGTCGCTCCGCGGGCGCGCGTACAACTTCGCGGGCGATGCCGTCGTCGGCGTGTTCGGGATCCCCACGACGCACGACGACGACGCGCTCCGCGCGATCCGCGCCGGGCTGGCGCTGCTCGAGCGCGTCGAGCGCGTCGGTGAGCGGCTCGGCCTGCCGCTGCCGCTCCGGGTCCGGATCGGGATCAACACCGGATCGGTCGCGATCGGGACGGAGGGCTCGGAGCAGGGGCTGCTGTTCGGCGCGACCGTGAACCTCGCGGCCCGGCTGCAGCAGGCGGCCGATCCCGGCTCGGTGCTCGTGTCCGACCGGACGTGGCTGCTGACCCAGGCGCAGGTCGAGTACGGCGAGCGGCGCGAGGTCCGGGCGAAGGGGTTCGACGAGGTCGCGATCGCGTGGCCGGTGATCGCGCTCGCGCCGGGCACGACGCGCCGAACGATCCCGTTCGTCGACCGCAAGCGGGAGCTCCGCCTCCTCAACGACACCTTCGAGGGCGCGCTCGAGACCTCGCGAGCGCACCTGGTGTCCCTGCTCGGGGAGCCCGGGATCGGCAAGAGCCGCGTCGCCGAGGAGTTCCTCGACGGGCTCCCCGACGGGACGAAGGTCATGATCGGACGGGCGAGCCCGTACGAGGAGGACGTCACGTTCGCGCCGCTCGCGCAGATGCTCCTGCACGAGCTCGGCGAACGCGATGACGCGCCCGCCGACGAGCTGCTCGCACGCGTGCACGAGCTCGCCGAACAGTGCTGTCCGGCCGACCACGTCGCCGAGACGACCTCGCAGCTCGGGCTGGCGCTCGGGATCGGCGACGACGATCGCCGGACGGGCGAGCGCCGGTCGCGCGTTGCCGAGATCCGCGCCGGGATGCTGGCGTTGCTCGAGGGGCTGTCGCACCGCGGGCCGGTCGTCCTCGTCTTCGAGGACGCGCACCTCGCGCAGCCGTCGATGCTGGACGTGATCGAGGGCATCGTCCGCGAGGGCAAGCGCACGCCGGTCCTCGTCCTGTGCGTCGCGCGGTACGACCTGCTCGACGAGCGCCCCGAGTGGGGCGGCGGGCTCGGCGACTCGCTGAGCCTGTACCTCGAGCCGATGGGCCTCGACGACGCGACGCTCCTCGCGCGCGAGGCATCCGAGGGACTCGACGAGGCGACCGCCGAGCGCGTCGCGCGCCATGCGGGCGGCAACCCTTTCTTCATCGTCGAGACGACCGGGATGCTCCGGCACATCGACAAGGACCATCTCCCGAGCGAGTCGGGCCCGACGCCCGGCGACCTCCTCCCGCCGACCGTCCAGGCCGTGATCGCGTCGAGGATCGACCACCTGCCCGCGGCAGCGCGGGATCTCGTCCGCAAGGCGTCGGTGTTCGCGCGATCGACGTTCGACCTGTCGGAGCTCGCGCTGATCGCCGAGCCGAGCCCCAAGGTGCTCGAGCTGCTCGAGGACGAGGAGCTGCTCCTCCGCGACGACGAGCGGTCCGACACGTGGCGCTTCCGCCACGGCCTCGTGCGCGACGTCGCGTACGAGAGCCTGCCCAAGCGCGAGCGTCAGCGCCTGCATCTCCGGGTCGCGAACGAGCTCGCTCGCGACGAGGCGACGGCGGCGCGCTACCCGCGCTCGATCGCGTACCACCTCGAGCGGGCGGCGGTCGCCGCGCTCGACCTCGACCCGCGCTCGCGCGAGCTCGCCGACCGCGCCGTCGAGGCGCTCCTGCACGCGGGGGATCTGGCGCTCGACGCGTCGGACGCGCTCGCCGCGTCGGACCTGTACTCGCGTGCGCTCGCGGTGAGCGGTCCCCGACGGACGTGGGGCGCGCGGGAGGCGGCGATCCTGTCGCACCTCGGCGAGGCGCGGTACTGGCTCGGCAGCTTCGAGTCCGGCGCGACGGCGCTCGAACGCGCGCTCGAGCTCGCGCCCGAGGACGCGAAGATCCGTTCACAAGCCGCGAGGTTCCTCGGCGACATCGAGCTGTCGATCCGCGGGAACCGCGAGCGCGCCGGCGAGCTGTTCGACCAGGCGCTCGGCGCGGCGCGCG
>DASPIF010000368.1:0-2763 GCA_035629255.1 Actinomycetota bacterium
CACAGCGTGCCGTCCAGGTCGAACAGCACCGCACGGATCGTCATCAGCCGACGATGCGGCGCACGTCGGGGAGCACCTCGATCGCGAGGCGCCGCATCTGGTCGTCGCGGCGGCCACCGAGCCAGAAGTTCAACGTGGTGAACCCCATCTCGAGGAGCTCGACGAGACGCTCGATCACCTCGTCGGGCTCGCCTGCGATCTGCTGGTCGGGGTCACGAGCGGCATCGCCACCGATGCGTGCGCTCACGTTGTAGGCCCAGTCGAAGGCTGCCGCGTCCCGTCCCGACGCGTCGAGCGCGTGCAGCACGATCTCGCGCTTGCGCATCGCGTCGGGCGGCGGGGCGTAGCGCATCGACGGGATCCACCCGTCGGCGACGCGCCCGGTGAGCTCGAGGGCGCGCGGCCCGTAGGTGCCGAGCCAGATCGGGATGTGTCGCTCGGGTTTGGGCTCGAGCAGCGCGCCCTCGTTGCGGTAGTACCGGCCGTCGTAGGTGAACACCGGCTGCGACCACGTGCCCCGGATGATCTCGATCGCCTCGGCGAGGGCGTCGATCTTCTCGCCGGGCGAGCGGACCGGCGCGCCGTACCCGGCGAACTCCGCCTCGCTCGCTCCCGCGCCGAGCCCGAGGACGAGCCGTCCGCCGCTCAGCCGGTCGAGCGACTCGGCCATCTTCGCGGTCAGCGCCGGGAGGCGGAACGGCAGACCGAGGACGTTCGACGCGACGGTGATCCGGCGCGTCCGCGCGGCCATCCACGTCATCAGGGTCCACGATTCGAACGAGGGGTTCTCGCCGTGCGGGTGGTCCCAGACGCTCACGAGATCGAACCCGAGCTCCTCCGCGAGCACCGCCTCCGCGACCGGGTCCGACCTCGGCGTCGTGGACGGGATGATCGTCACGCCGAACGTCGGCCGCATCTGCGGGTCCCTCCTCCGGGGCCGCCCGAGCGGGGACCCACGGCTAGACTGGATGCTTCGGTCTCCTTCCCGCAACAGGAGCTGCGTGTGACCTCGTCCGTCATCGTTGCCGGCGCCCGGACCCCGATCGGGAGGTTCCGCGGCGGGCTCGCCGACCAGGCGGCCGTCGATCTCGGGGCGATCGCGATCCGGGAGGCGCTGGCCCGCTCGGGGGTCCCGAGCGACCGCGTCGAGTACGTGATCATGGGCCACGTCCTGCAGGCCGGCGCGGGCCAGATCACCGCGCGCCAGGCGGCGATCGGCGCGGGCATCCCGCGCGAGGTGCCCGCGCTCACGATCAACAAGGTGTGCCTGTCCGGGATCAACGCGATCGCGCTCGCCGACCAGATGATCCGCGCCGGCGAGGTCGACGTCGTCGTCGCGGGCGGCATGGAGTCGATGACCCGCGCGCCGTACCTGCTGCCGAAGGCGCGCGAGGGGATGCGGCTCGGCAACGCCGAGCTCGTCGACTCGATGATCTACGACGGGCTGTGGTCGACGTTCACCGAGCACCACATGGGCGAGGATTCCGACGAGGTCAACGCCGAGCTCGAGATCTCGCGTGACGACCAGGACGCATGGTCCGCGCGCTCGCACCGCCGAGCCGCCGCCGCGTGGGCCGAAGCGCGCATGGCCGAGGAGGTCGTCGCCGTCGAGATCCCGCAGCGAAAGGGCGAGCCCGTCGTCGTCGCGCAGGACGAGGGGATCCGCCCGGACTCGACGGTCGAGGCGCTGGCGAAGCTGAAGCCGGCGTTCAAGGAGGGCGGGACGATCACCGCCGGCAACGCCTCGCAGATCAGCGACGGCGCCGCGGCCGTCGTCGTCGTCCGCGAGGACCTCGCCGGGTCGATGGGCCTCGAGCCGCTCGCCCGCATCGTCGCCCACGGCATGAGCGCCGACCGCTACCAGTACCTCCACACCGTCCCGGCGATCGCGCTCCAGCACGCGCTGAAGAAGGCCGAAAAGGACGTCCACGACCTGGGGCTCCTCGAGGTCAACGAGGCGTTCGCCGCCGTCGCGTTCAACGTGACGCGGATCCTCGGGTTCGACGAGGAGCTCACGAACGTGAACGGGGGAGCGGTCGCGCTCGGCCACCCGATCGGCGCGAGCGGCGCGCGGCTCGTCCTCACGCTCGCGCACGAGATGCGCCGGCGCGGTGTCGACCTCGGCGCCGCGACGATCTGCGGCGGCGGCGGCCAGGGCGACGCGCTGATCCTCGAACGGATCTAGCGATGGGCGACCTCGAGCGCTTCGCGCTGCCCGAGGAGCTCGAGGAGTTCCGCGGGCTCGTCCGGCAGATCGCCGAGGACAAGATCGCACCGCGCGCCGAGGAGATCGACCGCACCGACGAGTGGCCGGAGGACCTGTTCCAGGTGCTCGTCGACAACGAGCTCACCGGCGTCGGATACGACGAGCGATACGGCGGTTCGGGAGGCGGCGCCCTCGCGTTCGGCGTGCTCGTCGAGGAGCTGAGCCGCGTCGCCGCGGGACTCGCGCTCGCGCCGGCCGTGAGCAAGCTCGGCGTGATCCCGCTCGTGCTGGCCGGCACCGAGGAGCAGCGCGAGGCGATGATCGGCGGGATCGTCCGCGGCGAGATCCTGATGTCGTACGCGCTCACCGAGCCGAGCGCCGGCAGCGACGCCGGCGCCCTCACGACGCGGTACGAGACGACGGACGACGGGTTCGTCCTCAGCGGCACGAAGCGGTTCATCACGGGCGCGGGCGTCTCGCACGCGTACGTCGTGTTCGCGACGCGCGACCCGGCGGAGCGGACGAGCGGCATCAGCGCCTTCCTCGTGATGAAGGAC
>DASPIF010000369.1:0-6043 GCA_035629255.1 Actinomycetota bacterium
CCCGGTCGGCGACCGGCAGCGGGATGACGGGTGCGGCGTGCGGCGCGGTGGCGCCGTCGAGCTGCGACGGGATCGACGAGGTCGGGCCGTTCGCGACGGCCTCGGGTTCCGACAGCGCGGGCGGTGCCGAGATCGTGTCGCCCTCGCGCGCGGGGATGACGAACGAGAAGCGCGTTCCTCCGGCCGGCAGCGGATCCGCCCACATGATGCCGCCGTGCTGGAGCACGAGCTGTCGTGCCATGTGGAGACCGACCCCGGCTCCTGCGCGTTCCTTCCGCAAGATGTCCTCGCCCGCCGAGAACGGCTCGCGGAAGGCTCTACTCACGATCTCTCGGTGCACGCCCGACCCGTGGTCGGTGACGGAGACGACCGTCCCCTCGGTCATCGTGCGTCCTCGGACCGAGACGCGCTCGCCGTCGGGCGAGTATCGACACGCGTTGTCGAGCAGCTGTCGCACGATCTCGGCGAAGCGGACCGGATCCGCGGATGCGTCGAGGCGTTCGGGTGCGTCCAGGTCGACGGGGACGCCGTACTGGCGAGCGGCCTCTTCGGCCACGTGTCGGAGGATCGGTGCGAGGTCCACGGCCGTCGGTTTGAGCGTCAGCGTCCCTCGATCGAGATCGGCGATCGTCAGCATCTCGTCGATCAGCATCGTGAGTTTGTCGAGCGAGCCTTCGAGCTGGGCGAGGAAGGTGTCCAGCTCGTCTTCGGGGATCCCGCGGTTCTTCAGGACATACGCGATGCCCTTCGCGACCGTGACCGGCGTCCGCAGCTCATGCGAGATGTTCGCCAGGAAGTCCGCCTTGGCCGTCGTGAGCGACTCGAGGCGCTCGGAGACGTCGGCGAGGGTTGCCTCGAGCTCGCGGCGCTGCGTGGATTCGGCGACGAACCGACCGGCGAGCTGCCCCCCGATCCGGTGGCTCAGCGTGACGTTCCCGTCGAGGACCGAGCGGATCGCGCGGAGGACCGCGTCCGGGCCGTCTTCCTTCAGCAGGTACGCGGAGGCGCCGGCGTCCAGGAGCTGGGCCGCCGTCAGCGGCGAGGGCGCGTTCGCCCAACACACGACCGAGGTCTCCGGGACGGTCGCGAGCAGCCGATGGACGAGCTCGGGACCCGCCAGCCCCTCGAGACCGATCTCGGTCACGACGACCGCGGGCTGCGTCCGGGCGGCGATCTCGACGGCGCGGAAAGGGTCCGTGACCGCCTCGACCTCAAGATCCTTGCCGTCCTTGAGCAGCGTGTACTGGAGCTGCGCGAGCGAGTCGGCCGTATCGCAGACGAGGACCTTGATAGGCATCTCGACAGGTATCGGGCCCCCGACGGGGCCGGTTGAGGATGCCCGGCGGGCGGCGCCGTCCGGGCGCCCGGCCCCGAGCGTCGGCCCGTGGGACCGAGGCTCGGACCTACTCGACCAGACCGCTCCGGATCGCGATCGCCACCGCTTGCGCGCGGTCGTTCGCGCCGAGCTTCTCGAAGATCCGCTCGAGATGGGTCTTCACCGTGTGGGGGGAGATCCCGAGGTCGTGCGCGACCTCCTTGGTCGTCGCGCCGTACGCGACCTTCTGAAGGATCTCCTTCTCGCGGCGGGACAGCGGGGGGCTCTCGACGCGCTTCTCCGCGAGCTGGACCTCCTCGATGAACGCCCGCGTCAGCTGCGGGTGGATCACCGCCTTGCCTTCGAGGGCGAGGCGCGCCGCGTTGACGAGCTCGTCGGCGGAGGCGTCCTTGAGGAGGTAGCCGGAGACACCGGCCTGGATCGCCTCGGAGATCGAGGCTCGCGACTCGTCGACCGTGAACAGGATCACCCGGGTCGTCGGCGACTGCTCGCGGATCGCACGCGTCGCCTCGATGCCGCTCATCCCCGGCATCCGCACGTCCATGAACACGATGTCGGGGGCCAGCTCGTCGACCTTGCGCAGCGCGTCCTCGCCGCTCTCGGCCTCCCCGACGATCAGGACGTCGTTGGCGAGATCCAGCGCGGCGTGGAGACCCTCCCGCGTGACGGGATGGTCGTCAACGATGAGGACGCGGATGCGGCCGGTTGCGGGCATATGGCTCATGTGGGGGGTCTGGGTTCGCGAGCGGCCTTTAGGATAGGGGGCAACTTCCCACGAAGGAACGAACGATGCCCATGGACGAAACCCGGACCGACGAGCTCCCGGCCACCCGCGACGAGGCGCCCGCGTCCCTCCACGACGCCCAACCGGCGGCCGCCTCCGACGACGTTCCGCTGAACGAGGACCGGGTCCGCGAGGCCCTCAAGCAGGTCGTCGACCCCGAGCTGGGCATCAACATCGTCGACCTCGGTCTCGTCTACGACGTGGACATCGCAGCGGGCGGTCAGGTGCACATCGAATACACGCTGACGACGATGGGCTGCCCGATCGGACCGCTGATCGAGCAACAGATGCAGTCGTTCCTCGCGGCCGTTCCGGGCGTCGCCGAGGTGACCGCGGAGATGGTCCTTCGCCCCGCGTGGAGCCCGGAGATGATGTCCGAGGAGGCGAAGGCCGCCCTCGGGTACTTCTAGCGACCACCCTCTCTTGACACCTGGAGCGACGCGGCGCTTCACTTGCACCTGCGACTCCGAACGAGGGGACGGAACGGACGCCGTGATCCGGACACGCTGCCGAGGGGCGGTCGGGGAGATGATCCCCTCACGACTGTGCTGTCGTGTGCCCGAGTGCGGCGTCCGCGGCGCGTAGCGCCTCCCCCTCATCCCCGCTCCGCCGGCAGGCCGGCGACGCACCCGGCGCTCCCTCGGTCCCGAGTCCGGACCCACGCGAACGACAGGAGGCACCCAGATGACCGACTACGCGAACCCCGAAGCGCTCGTCGACACCGACTGGCTCGAGGCGCATCTCGGTGACCCCTCGATCCGCGTGATCGAGGTCGACGAGGACACGGCGGCGTACGAGAAGGGACACCTCGCGGGCGCCGTCGGCTGGAACTGGAACACCGACCTGCACACGGCCGTCGGCCGCGACTACCTGTCCCAGGCTGAGCTCGGTGACTTGCTGTCTCGAGCGGGCGTCGGTCCGGAGACGACGGTCGTTCTCTACGGCGGCAACAACAACTGGTTCGCCGCATACGCGTACTGGATCCTCAAGCTCCGCGGGTTCGACAGGGTGAAGCTGCTGAACGGTGGTCGCAAGAAGTGGGAGCTCGAGAGTCGCCCCCTGACCCAGGACGAGCCCACGTACGAGCGGACCGGACTCAGCGTCTCGGGGCCGGAGCGGCCCGAGATCCGCGCGATGCGGGACGAGGTCCTCGGCAAGGTGGGCGGCTCGACGTTCGTCGACGTCCGCTCCCCCGAGGAGTTCCGAGGCGAGAAGCTCGCGCCCGATCATCTCCCGCAGGAGCAGGCGCAGGTCGCGGGTCACATCCCCGGCGCGGCGAACATCCCGTGGGCGAAGGCCGCGAACGACGACGGCACGTTCAAGAGCGCCGACGAGCTCCGCGCGCTGTACGCCGAGGAGGGCGTGACCGGCGGCGGCGAGGTCATCGCCTACTGCCGGATCGGTGAGCGCTCCTCGCACACGTGGTTCGCGCTGACGGAGCTCCTCGGGTTCGACGGGGTCAAGAACTACGATGGGTCGTGGACCGAGTACGGCTCGCTCGTCGGCGCGCCCGTCGAGAAGGGATGAGGGGTCGGTCGGCTCGGATCGTCCTCACGCTCCTCGCGACGTTCGCGCTCGCGGCGTGTGACGGCACGGGGGGCTTGCTCGAGGACGTTCGGGGACGCGTCGACGAGGCTGTGGACGCCGCTGCCGACGCGCTCGCGGGCGCCGACGAGGCGATCTCGGACGCGACGCGGCCCGTCTTCGAGCGGCTGAGCGGGGAGGTCGAGGCGCTCCGCGAGGACGTCGCGGACGCGGCGTCGCTCGCGGGCGACGAGGCGCGCCAGGCGTACGATCAGCTCCGCGAGCGGGCCGCCGACCTCCGTGTGCAGGCCGACGAGGCGGCCGGCCGGGCGGGCGATCGGGCGCGCGAAGCGTGGGAGCAGGTGCAGGACGCGCTCGCCGAGCTGGAGACGCGGATCCGCGAGACCGCGGACGAACTCTAGGCGCGAGGAACACCGCGCCGCGCACGGCGGTTAACCCGACCAGACGAGTAGACTTTCACCCGGAGTCGTGCGCCGACCGGAAGGACCCTGATCTCGTGGCCGTCACCCAGGAAGAGCACCTCCGCGAACTGAGCAAGGGCTATCGGTTCGACTGGAAGGACCCCTCGCACTCGGTCTTCGAGCCGAAGAAGGGGCTGTCGGCGGCCGTGGTCGAGGAGATCTCCGCGCTCAAGGACGAGCCCGACTGGATGCGGAAGTTCCGCCTGAAGTCGCTGAAGCACTTCGAGAACCGCCCGATGCCGTGGTGGGGCGCGGATCTCTCCGGCATCGACTTCGACGACATCTTCTACTTCATCCGCTCGACCGAGAAGCAGGCCCAGTCCTGGGACGAGCTCCCCGAGGACATCCGGGGGACATGGGACAAGCTGGGGATCCCCGAGGCGGAGAAGAAGTTCCTCGGTGGGGTGTCCGCCCAGTACGAGTCCGAGGTCGTGTACCACAAGATCAAGAAGGAGCTCGACGACATCGGGGTCCTGTTCACGGACATGGACACCGCGCTGCGCGAGCACCCGGACCTCGTCCGGGAGTACTTCGGCACGCTGATCCCGCCGAACGACAACAAGTTCGCGGCGTTGAACTCCGCGGTGTGGTCGGGCGGTTCGTTCATCTACGTCCCGCCCGGCGTGCACGTCGACATCCCGCTGCAGGCGTACTTCCGGATCAACGCCGAGGCGATGGGGCAGTTCGAGCGCACGCTGATCATCGCCGACGAGGGCTCGTACGTGCACTACGTCGAGGGCTGCTCGGCGCCGATCTACACGAAGGACTCGCTGCACTCGGCCGTCGTGGAGATCATCGCGAAGAGGAACGCACGGGTCCGGTACACCACGATCCAGAACTGGTCGAACAACGTCTACAACCTCGTGACGAAGCGCGCCGCCGCGCACGAGGACGCCGTGATGGAGTGGATCGACGGCAACATCGGCTCGAAGGTCACGATGAAGTACCCCTCGATCTACCTCCTGGGCAAGGGCGCGCGCGGCGAGGTCCTGTCGGTGGCGTTCGCGGGACGGGGCCAGCACACCGACGCCGGTGGCAAGGCGATCCACGCCGCGCCGTACACGACGTCGATCATCAACTCGAAGTCGGTGAGCAAGGACGGTGGTCGCACGGGCTACCGCGGCCTGGTCCGCGTCGAGCCCGGAGCGCACCACGCGAAGTCGATGGTGCGGTGCGATGCGCTGATCCTCGATCCGGACTCGAGGTCGGACACGTACCCGTACGTCGAGGTCGAGGAGGAGACGGCCCAGCTCGGTCACGAGGCGTCGGTCGCCCGGATCGGCGAGGACCAGCTCTTCTACCTGATGAGCCGCGGTCTGTCCGAGGCCGAGGCTTCGGCGATGATCGTGAACGGGTTCATCGAGCCGATCACCCGCGAGCTGCCGATGGAGTACGCCGTCGAGCTCAACCGGCTGATCGAGCTCCAGATGGAAGGCGCGATCGGCTAGGACCTTCGATCACGGTCCCGCTCCGCCGTCTCGGAATCCGACCCGTTTCGTAGACTTTCCGTATGCGAACGCAGGCGCCGGGCGCGAGCGTGGGATTCACCCAGGAGCATCTCGAGACGCTGCCCTCGCCCGGATTCCTCGGGGGTTTGCGCAAGCAGGCGTTCGAGGAGTTCCTCGCGCTTCCGGTCCCGTCGCAGGAGACCGAGGAGTGGCGCTACACCGACGTCGAGGGGTTCGACTTCTCGCTGCGGCCGTTCGTCCCCGGCGGCCGAGCCGCCAATCTCGACGAGGTGCCCGAGGAGGTCCTCGCCGCGACCGGCGAGATCGGCGACCGGGCGGGCCTGTCGATCCAGCGGAACTCCGAGGTCATGCTCACGCATCTCGCGCCCGAGCTGGAGCGCCAGCGCGTGTGGTACGGCGACCTCGACCGCGCCGCTGCGGAGCGGCCCGAGCTGGTCGAGCCGTACCT
>DASPIF010000370.1:0-5760 GCA_035629255.1 Actinomycetota bacterium
GCGATCGGGATCTGCGACTCGCCGGCGGCGCTGTGGCGTCACGTCGTCGTCGCCGTCGATGCGCCGACCGCGTGGAGGCCCGCCTACGTCGGTCTCAACCACCTCGGCTGGCTGACGAGCGTGCGCGAGGGGGACCGCGACGTGATGGCGGCGCTCCTGGACGACCCGCGGATCGCCGAGGTGCACGAGGTCGCCCTCGAGGGGCTCGACGCCGTCCGGACGTCCGGGGCGATCCCCAACGAGTACCTCGTCTACTACTCCTCGACCGAGGAGATCGCGCGCGCGTTCGGGCGCGACGGCTCGCGCGGCGCGATCCTGGCGAAGCAGCAGGCGCGCTTCTACGATCGCGAGCCCTCGTCGCCCGCCGGTGCGTTGGCGGCCTGGCGCGAGGCCAAGGACGAGCGGCACGCGACGTACCTCGCGGAGGCACGAGGCTCCGGCAGCGACGTTCCGATCGCGCACGCGCCGACGGACCTCTCGGACGACGAGCTCGGGTACGGCGGCGTCGCGGCCGAGCTCCTGCGCGCGGTCGCGGGGGGTGGCGACACGCACGCGATCCTGGGGGTCCGCAACGACGGGGTCGTCCCGTGGCTCGACGACGACGCGACGATCGAGGTGGCGTGCGACGTGACCTCGTCGGGCCTCGCCGTGGCGGACGTCGGTGACGTCGACGGGGCGCGACGCGCGCTGGTCGAGCGCGTGCGCGACGCGGAGCGGGCGACGCTGCGGGCCGCGTTCGATCCGAGCCGCGAACGCATCCTCGACGCGATCGCGGCGCACCCGCTGGTGCCGAGCCGAGCGGACGCGGAGCGGATCGTGGACGGCTACCTCACCCACCACGCATGGATGCGGGAGCTCGTCGCGTGAGCGGGGACGTCCCCCGCGCGACGACCGACGTCGCCGTCGTCGGCGCGCCGTTCTTCGACCTCACGTTCTCCGGGCTGCCGCGGCTGCCTGCGGCCGGCGAGGAGCTGGTCGCCGACGCGCTCGCGATCGGCCCCGGCGGCACCGGGATGCAGGCGATCGGCGCGGCGCGGCTCGGGCTGCGGACGGCGCTCGTCGCCCCTCGCCCCTCCGACCGCGCCGGCGACGCCCTGCGGGCGATGTTCGAGGCCGAGGGCGTCGCGTGGGTCGGGCCGCGCGCGTCCGCCGCGAGCACCACGGCGGTCCTGTCGACCTCGTCGGGGACGGCGATGGCGACCGTCGTCGGCGACGGGGAACCGAGCGCGAATGACGTGGCCGACGTCGGCGCCCGTGCGGTCGTCGTCTCGCTCGGTCGGATCGCGCTCGCACCGCCGGGCGCGCGGGTCTACGTCACGACCGGGACGCTGGAGCTCGACGCGGGCGTCCGGCCCGAGCACGCCTCGCCCGGCGAGACCCGCGCCCTGATCCTCAACGCCGCAGAGGCGCGACGCGCGACCGGGGTCGACGACCTCGACGCGGCGACGCGTTGGCTCGCGGCCGAGGTCGCGAACGTCGTCGTGACCGACGGCCCCCGCGGCGCGCTGACGGTCGAGGACGGCCGTGTCGTCCGGATCCCGGCACCGGACGTCGAGACGGTCGACGCGACCGGGGCGGGCGACCTGTTCGTCGCGACCTACGTGTGGGCGGACCTCGGCGGAGCGGGGGCCGTGGACGCGATCGCCTGGGCCGGTCTCGCCGCGGGACTGTCCGTCGGCTCGCGGACGGCGTTCGAGGGCGCCGTCGGCCTGACGGAGCTGCTCGAGGAAGGCGCGACGCGCGGACTGACGCCGCCTCCCGACGTCACGCCCTGACGATCATCCCGCCGTCGACCCGCAGCGATTCCCCCGTGACGAAGGACGACTCGTCCGACGCGAGGAACACCGCCGCGGCCGCGACCTCCTCGGGTTGGCCGATCCGTCCGAGCGGATGCATCGACTCCCACTCGGCCATCAGCGCGTCGGGGTCGTCGACCTCGCGCAGGATGCCCTCGTTCATCGACGTGAGGATCGTCCCGGGGACGATCGCGTTGACCCGGATCCCGCGCGGCGCGTACTCGACCGCCGCCTGGCGCGTCAGCGCGTCGATGCCGCCCTTGCTCGCGGCGTAACCGGCCCATCCCAGGAAGCCGACGTGCCCCTGCACCGAGCTCGTGTTGACGATCGAGCCGCCGCCCGTCCGCAGCATCTCGGGGATCGCGACCCGCATCCCGCGCCAGACCCCCGAGAGGTTCACGTCGAGCACGCGCTGCCAGTCCTCCTCGCTCATCTCGCCCGCCGACCCGCCGATCGCGACCCCGACGTTGTTGAACATCACGTCGAGCCGCCCCCACCGCTCGACCGCCGCCCGGACGAGCGCGGCGAGGTCGTCCATCCGCGTGACGTCGGTCCGGACGAACGCGGCGTCGCCGCCGGCGTCCGCGATCTCACGCGCCGCGGCCGCGCCGTCCGCCTCGTCGACGTCGCCGAGCGCCACCCGGGCGCCCTCGGCCGCGAAGGCCCTCGCCGACGCGCGCCCGATCCCGTGCGCGGCGCCCGTCACGACCGCGATCTTGCCCTCGAGCCTGCCCCCTCGGCGGTCCATCGCGTCCCTCCTACCGGCCCTCGAACCTCGGCTCGCGCTTCTCGACGAACGCGGCGATGCCTTCGGCCGCGTCCGCCGACAAGCGCAACCGGAGCAGCGCGTCCTGCTCGAGGGTCAGCCCGTCCTCGAGCGGGACGTCGCCCGCCGACCGCACGAGCGCGAGCATCTCCACCGAGGCGAGCGGCGCGACCTTGGCCATCGCCTCGCCCCTCGCGAGCGCGGCGTCGCGGAGACGGTCCGGTTCGACGACCTCGGAGACGAGCCCGAGCCGGTGTGCGTCGTCCGCGGTCAGGCGCCGCGCCGAGAGCAGGACGTCCGCCGCGACGAACGGACCGACGGCCCGCGTGAGCCGCTGCGTCCCGCCGCCACCGGGCGACAGACCGAGCAGCCCCTCGGGGAGCCCGAACCGCGCCGCCGACGAGGCGATCAGCACGTCGCAGCAGAGCGCGATCTCGAACCCGCCCCCGAGCGCGTAGCCGTTCACGGCGCCGATCACCGGCTTCGGGAACGCGTCGAGTCGCGAGAACAGCGACCGGCTGAACTGCTGGTACGTGCCGAACGCCGCCTCGTCCTGCTCGGCGTACTCCCCGATGTCCGCGCCGGCGACGAACGCGCGCTCGCCCGCGCCCGTGAGGATCACGGCGCGAACGCCCGCGTCTTCCGCCACGTCGTCGAGCCGGCGCTCGAGCGCCTGCAGCATCGCGGTGCTGAGCGCGTTCCGCTTGTCCGGCCGGTTGAACGTCAGGACGACCGCCGCTCCGACGCGCTCGGCGAGGACGAGGTCCCCGGCGTCGCTCATCCCGTGGCTCCGTCCTCGCGCAGCGCGGCGATCTCCTCGGACGAGAACCCCGCGTCGGCGAGCACGTCGTCGGTGTGCTGGCCGACGGCGGGCGGGCCGGATCGGATGTCACCGGGCGTCGCGGAGAAGCGCATCGGCACGCCGACGACCCGGATCTCGCCGCCGGCGGGGTGCTCGACGGTGCGGATCAGCTCGTTGTGCGCGACCTGCGGGTCGTCCACGAGGTCTTCGAACGTGTTCACCGGCGCCGCCCAGATGTCCCGCGTCGCGAGGATCTCGAGCCACTCGGCCGCCGTCCCGGTCAGCAGGCGGTCCTGCACGATGCGGTACGCGTCGTCGCGGTCGTCGTACGCGCGGTCGCCGTCGTCGAACGCCGCGAGCTCGGGGGCGCCGATCAGCTCCCCGACGACGGCGAGCGACGCCATCGCGATCGCGATCGGCCGGTCTTTCGTCCGGTAGATCCCGAACGGCGCGGACAGCCACGCGCCGGCCACGCCGGCCTCGCTGCGATCGAACCGCCGCTGCATGTTGAGGAACGCGGCGATCTCCTGGCACTGGAGCGCGACGGCGGTGTTGAACAGGCTGACGTCGATCCTCTGCCCCTCGCCCGTGCGCTGGCGGTGGAACAGCCCGACCATCGACGAGAACGCGAGCAGCAGCGCCGTGCTCGCGTCCACGATCGAGCTGCCCGAGGGCGTCGGCGGGTCGTCGCGACGTCCGCCGTACGCGGCGAGCCCCGACATCGACTGGATCAACAGGTCCTGGCCCGGGCGCGAGACGTACGGGCCGTCGGGCCCGAACCCCGTCCCCGAGACGTACACGATCGACGGGTTGACCGCGCGCACGTCGTCGTAGCCGATCCCGAGCCGGTCCATCACGCCGGGCCGGAAGTTCTCGACCATCAGGTCCGAGCCCTCGGCGAGCCGCAGCACGACGTCGCGGGCCTTCGGGTGCTTCAGGTCGAGCGCGACGCTCCGCTTGTTCCGGTTCATCGCGAGGAAGAACGGGCTCTGGCCCTCGAGCAGCTCGCCCATCGCCCGGAGCCCGCGCTCCCACTCACCGACGCCGGGGCGCTCGATCTTGACGACGTCCGCCCCCATGTCGCCGAGGAACTGCGTCGCCCAGGGCCCCATCATCATCTGCGTGAAGTCGAGGACCCGGACGCCGTCGAGCGCCCGCGCCGTCATCGGCTCCCCCGCATCGCGCCGACCGGCCGGCTCGCGCGCCAACGCTCGTCGAGCGCGTCGAGGACGTCGTCCGCGTCCGCCCCCGCGCCGTCGCGCAGCCACGCGTGGACGAGATCGCCGCCCGCGTCCTGGAACGCGAGGAAGCCGGCGTGGCGAGGTCGCAGGTACGCGGCGTCCAAGCCCGGCAGCGTATCGGCGAGGAACGAGTTGCACGACGCGTTCACGGCGGGGTCGAGCCACGCGGTGCGATGACCCGGCTGACCGCCGCCCTCGACGTAGGCCGTGCGCTGCATCCCGGGAGCGGCCACGGAGGCCGCGAAGCCGACCGCGTGCTCGACGTTCGGTCGAAGCGACGAGACCGCGAGCCCCGCGCCGCCCAGCGTCCCGCGCGGCGAGCCGTCGAGGCCGGCCGGCCCGGGAGCGCCGTGGACCACGTGCGGGCGGAAGCCGTCGCGGGCGTAGTTGAGGTAGCCGAACGCGAGCGGGCAGTAGACCACCTCGTCCGTCGTGCTCATCCGCTCGAGCATCGTCGGCGGGTTCCAGCCCGTGCTCTCGGGATGCGACGCGGCGACCACGCGTCCCATCGTCGCGAGGGCGTCGCGGCCAACGCCGCGGCCGACCACGGCCTCGGGACCGGCGCACGGCTCCTCGCCGAGCGCGACGCAGATCGCGAGGAACGCGAGGATCGCATCGACGGAGATCGCCGGGAACGCGACCCACGAACCCACCGTCCGCGCCCGCTCGGCGAGGCGCTCGACGTCGTCCCACGTGCGCGGGACCTCGGCGTCGCACCGCTCGAGCAGGTCCGGCCGATAGGTCGCGACCTGCGCCGCCGCGTCGATCGCGAGCGCCCACACGCGCCCGTCCCACGCGTAGCTCTGCGCGCTCGGACCGACGCTCGACCGCCGCTGCTCGTCGAGGTAGTCCGCGTCGAGGTGCGCGTCGAGGGGGACGAGACCGCCGGCGGTCGCGGCCTCGCCGACCGACGGATGGTCGAGCACGATCAGGTCGTAGCGCTCGGCGAGCCGTTCGACCGGGTGGTCGGCGAACGCCTGGAGCGACCGGACCTCCCACGAGACGCGGACGTCGGGGCGCGCGCGCCCGTACGCCTCGGCGACCGCGGAGACGCCTCCGAGCCCGCGCGGGTGATCCCACGTCGTCCCTCGCAGCTCGATCATCGAGCGCCGACCGGCAGCGCGAGCCCCTCGACGCCGACCTCGATCCGCGTCA
>DASPIF010000371.1:0-8635 GCA_035629255.1 Actinomycetota bacterium
GAGAGCGCGGAGATCGTGCGGCTCGTCAGCGAGCTGGCGAAGCAGCGCGCGCGACCGTTCGTCGTCTCGCTGACGAACGGGCTCGACAACGACCTCGCCCGCCGCGCCGACGTGCGGCTCGACACGTGGGCCGGCGAGGAGGAGGGACCCTCGACGATGACGTTCGCGGCCGCGATGTCGTCGCTGTCCGGGCTGGCGTGGCTGCTCGCGGGGGATTCGGTGGACACCGCGGTCGACCGGACGCGCACCGCGGCCGAGGGCGCCGCCCTGTCGGCGGAGCGCCTCCTCGAGGACCCGGCCGCGTCGGCCGCCGATCTCGAGGACTGGCACGGGAACCGGAGCGTGATCGCGCTGACCGGCCGTGGCCCGGCGCGCGCGGCGACCGAGATGGGCGCACTCGTCTTGAAGGAGTCGGGCGTGATGGCCGAGTCGTTCGAGGCCGGGGCGTTCCGTCACGGACCGCTCGAGCTCGCGGGGCCCGACATGAGCGCGATCGTGATGGCGACCGAGCCCGAGACCCGTCGCCTCGACCTCGGGCTCGCAGCCGATCTCGTCGAGACGGGCGCGAACGTCCTGGTGATCACGCCCGACGGCGAGGCGCCCAAGCGCGCGCGCGCGATCGCGACCGGATACCTCGACCGTGCCCTCGTGTCGGCGGTGTCGATCGTCCCCGTCCAGCTGCTCGCCTGGCGTCTTGCACAGACGCGCGGACGACGGCCGGGCGAGTACGTCCGCGCCTCGAAGGTCACCAAGTCCGAGTAGCCGCACTCAGACGCGGCGAGCAACGACACCACCGGCATCGGCGATCAAGCCGGCGAGCAGCGTCACCCTCGGCACGACGCTCGTGAGGTCGAGCCACTCCTTCGGCCCGTGATCGTCGCCGCCGACCGGCCCCAACCCGTCGATCGTCGGTACCCCGGCCGCCGACGTGGTGTTCGCGTCGGAGGCTCCGCCCGTGGCGGCGTCCTTCAGCTCGAAGCCGATCGCCCCGGCGAGGTCGACGGCGAGCGCCGCGAGCGCGCCGCCGCCCTCCTTCTTCTCCATCGGGCGATGCCACTTCCCGCCGTCGACCCGCACCTCGATGTCGTCGACCGTGTGCGTGTTCGCGATCCGCTCGACCTCTGCCTCGGCCTCGGCGAGCGTGTCCTCGGCCGGCGAACGGAGGTCGACCTCGATCACGCATCGTTCCGCGACCACGTTCGTCCGCGAGCCGCCGTGGACGATGCCGACGTTGACCGTCACACCCGGCCACCGACCGTTCAGCTCCTGCAGCGCGACCGTCTTGTGCGCGGCCTCGAGGATCGCGCTCCGACCGCGCTCGGGCTCGACGCCCGCGTGCGCCGCGCGTCCCACGACCTCGATCCGATAGTCGCTGACGCCCTTACGCGCGCTGACGATGTCGCCGTTCTCGCGTGCGCCCTCGAGGACGAAGGCGACGTCGGCGTTCGCCGCCTCGGCTCGGATCACGTCGCGCGACCACGGGGAGCCGATCTCCTCGTCCGGATTGCAGATGTACGTGATCGACGCGAACCCGTCGACGCCGGCCTCCTGGAGGACCTCGACGGCGAAGAACCCCGTGAGGAGCCCGCCCTTCATGTCCGAGACGCCTGGCCCTCGCGCGATCCGACCGTCGCTCGCGAACGGCCGCTCGGCGACCGTCCCCGGATCGAAGACGGTGTCGGTGTGGCCGATCATCAGAACGCGGACGTCGCCGCTGCCGCGGAGGCGGCCGATCGCGAGGTCCCCGAGCCGCGGTTCGCCACCGGCGGGCTCGTGCGAGCGCCGCTCGACGTCCCATCCCCCGGCCTCGAACCGCGACACGCAGCGGTCCACGATCTCGTTGACGCCATCGGGCGTGTACGAGCCGCAGTCCACGTTCACCATCGCGGCGAGCTCCGCGAGGAAGTCGTCGTACCGCCCGGCGGCGATCGAGCTCAGGCGTTCGACGTCGACGGTCATCGCTCCTCCTCGGGACGGCGGGCCATCCTAGGCGGCGCGCCCCGCCCACGCCGATAGCATCCGGGCGTGCGCCTCGAGCTCGGGTTCGGCTCCCGCGTGTTCGTCGGCACGCTCATGTGGATCCTCCGCGCGCTGTTCCGGATCCGGATCGAGGGAGCGGAGCACATCCCCGACCGGGGTGCGGCGGTCATCGCGGCGAACCACGTGAGCGCGCTCGACGGGGTCGTGCTCGGCGCCGCGGTGTGGTGGCGGAGCCGCCGAGCGCCGCGGTTCCTGACCGCGGCGGAGTTCTTCCGCAATCCGGTCTTCGGACGGGTGCTCCGTGCCCTCGGCCAGATCCCGATCGCCCGCGGGCAGGGCGACGCCGACGCGCTCGGACGCGCGACCGCCGTTGCGTCGAGGGGTTCCGTGATCGGGATCTTCCCCGAGGGCCGGGTGAATCCGAGCGCGGATGGCCCGCTCCAGCCCGGGCGGACCGGGGCCGCGCGGGTCGCCCTCGCGACCGGGGCGCCGGTCGTCCCCGTGGGGATCTGGGGGACGCAGGTCCGTTGGCCGAGGGGGGGCCTGCGGTCGTCGCGGCCGTTCCGGACGATCGTTGCGCTGTCGTTCGGCGCGGCGGTCGTCCTCGAGGGCGATGCCGCGTCGTACGACGACACGCAGACGGCGACCGGCACCCTCATGCACGCGATCGCACGCCAGGTGACCGCTGCGCGCGATCTCTCGGAGCGGTGATGGTCTACGCGACCTCGGCAAGCCCGAGATCGCCCGACAGCGTGTCGCGAAGGTAGACCGCGTCGCGGACGGCCGCGCCCCCCGGGTCGTTGTTGAAGAAGACCCAGGTTTCGCGCGAGGGGAGCTCGGCGATCCGCTCCGCCCACCGCCGAAGCTTGTCGCGACGGTAGTCCGAGCCGAAGCTCGTCCCTTGGTGGAACCGGATGTACGACCAGCCACCGGTCACGATCAGCGGGCCGCGGAACCCGGGGCGGTCGGGCAGGACGTAGGCGTGCCCGCGCCCGTCGAGCAGGCGGAACATGTCGTCGACCAGCCACGACGGATCGCGGAACTCCCAGGCGACCCGCATCTCGCGAGGCAGCCACGAACAGAACGTCTCGAGCCGCTCGAGATCGGCGGGGAACCGAGGCGGAAGCTGGAACAGCACGGGACCGAGCTTGGAGCCGAGCCCCCGCGCGTTCTCCCAGAGCAGCTTGATGCCGTCCTCGGCCTCGCGCAGCCGTTTGATGTGCGTGAGGTAGCGGCTCGCCTTGACGACGACCGTGAAGTCGCGCGGGGTCTCCCGTCGCCACTTCTCGAACGTCTGCCTCGGCGGCAACCGGTAGAAGGAATTGTTGACCTCGACGGTGGTGAAGACCTCGGTGTACCGCTGGAGCCACTTGGACTGGGGCAGATCCGTCGGATACAGCCCGCCCCGCCAGTCCCGGTACTGCCACCCGCTCGTCCCGACGTGGATCACGCTCGGGGGATACCCGCGGGGCGCGCCACCGATGCCGGCAAGCGAAGAGGCGAGCCCGGAGGCCCGCCTCGTCAGCGTGGTGCGTCGGTCGGAACCGCTACATGGCGGCGACGGCCGAGATCAGGTTCGAGTCGCGGAGCTTGCGCAGCGCCTCGCGCTCGATCAGGCGCACGCGCTCGCCCGAGAGGCCGAGCACCTTCCCCGTCTCGCGGAGCGAGAGGGGCTGCCCGTTCTCCAGGCCGTAGCGCAGCGCGACGACGTGGCGCTCCCGCTCGTCGAGCACGCGATCGACCGCGGTCCCGATCTCGTCGCGGAGCAGGGCGTCCTCCACCTCGTTGAACGGCGCGTCCGAGTCGACCTCCTCGATCAGGTCGCCGAGCTCGGTGTCCTCGCCGACCGGCGACTGGAGCGACAGCGGCTCGCGGCGGCCCATCTCGGTCAGGTCGTCGATCTCCTCGACCGTCGTGTCCAGCGCCTTCGCGAGCTCCTCGCGGCTCGGCTCGCGACCCATCGTCTGCGCGAACTGGAACCGCGTGCGGTTGAGCTTGCGGAGCCGGTCGTGGATGTGGACCGGCAGACGGATCGAGCGCGAGCGGTCGGCGATCGCGCGCGTGATGCCCTGACGGATCCACCACGTCGCGTACGTCGAGAACTTGAAGCCTCGGCGCCAGTCGAAGAGCTCGACGGCGCGCATCAGCCCGATGTTGCCCTCCTGGATCAGGTCGAGCAGCGGCAGGCCCTGACCCTGGTACTTGCGCGCGACCGAAACCACGAGGCGGAGATTGGCCATGATGAATCGCTGGCGGGCGGCCTCCGCCTTCCTGACCTCCTGCCGTGCCTTCATGATCGACTTCTCCGAGCGCAGGCGCCCGGCGCGGAGGCGCTCCTCGCCCTCCTTGCCGTGCTCGATCAGGATGGCGAGCTCGACCTCCTCCTCTTTGGTGAGGAGTGGCTCGCGCGCGGCGGCCTCCAGGTACAGCCGGAGATCGTCGGCGTCATCCGTTCCGAGCGGTCGTGCGGGCTCTGGCATCTACGTCCTCTCCTCCTCGAAGCCTCCGCAGGTGGGGCGTGCTTCGCCCCCGGGGGTCTTCGGGACCTTGCTGGCGGGAAGGGCCCGGACGTGCGGAAGCGAGCCGCCCCGGGCCTTCGGTGGCGATGGTACCTGCACCTCGCCGCTCCTGTAAAGACGGTCTCCTATGGAGACGCTGTGACGACCCGTTCTATTCCCCCTCCGAGGCTGTTCGACGCTTGTGACCTGCGGGTTCGCGTCGGCGCGATGAGCGACTCAGACGGCCACGCGGACCGAGAGCACCGGTGCGAGGTCGCCGGCCACGACCGACCACGTCGCCCCGGCGTCGGCCGAGCCGAACACGTCTCCAGAGGTCGCCCCGAAGTACAACCCCAGCGGCGAGCGTTCGTCGAACGCCATCGCCTGTCGCAGGACGGTCAGGTAGGCGTCATCGGGGAGCCCGTCGTCGCGCGCCGACCACGTCGCCCCGGCGTCGCGCGTCTCGAAGACGCGGACCCGACCCTCCGCCGTGACCCGGTCGACGTCCGCGTTCATCGGGATCACGTACGCCGCATCGGGATCCGCGGGATCGATCGCGATCGGGAATCCGAAGTCCGACGGCAACCCGTCCGCGATCGAGGTCCACGATCGTCCGGCATCGTCCGATCGGTAGACGCCGCCGTGGAACTGCATGTAGAGACGCTCCGGCTGGGAGGGCGCGCGGTGCATGTTGTGGACGCATCGTCCGAGCGGCTGGTCGCGCGCCTCCTCCGGCAGGTACCGGGGGACGATCCCCGCGTTCCCCACGTCCCAACTGCGCCCGCCGTCCTCCGTGACCCACACCCCGACCGCGGAGATGCCGATCGCGAGGCGGTCGGGGTCGCCGGGCCACGGACAGATGCTGTGCACCATCAACCCGCCTGCCCCGGGGAACCACTCGGCGCGAGACGGTTGCTCCCACAACGCCCGGTTGAGCTCCCAGGTCGACCCACCGTCGTCGCTCGTGAACAGCGCCCCCGGGTCGACGCCCGCGTACAGCAGGCCGTCGCGTTCGCCCGGGGTCACGATCCAGATGCGTTCGACGCTCGCGTCCGCGTCCTCGGGGAGGCGGGGTCCGTCGGCCTGCTCCCAGTCGCCGGTCGGATCGTCCGCGAGGAACAGCCGCGGACCGAACTGTCCGTTCGTGACGCTCGCGTAGTACCGGCCCGTGCGTGGGTCGCGCATCGCGTACTCGACCGCTTCGCCCGGGAACAGGCGTCCGGCGACGTCGAGGGTCCCACCACGACGGCCCCGGAGGACGAACAGACCCTTCTTCGTCCCGACCAGGAGCTCCGTGGCGTCGTCGCCACCGGAGACCGCGCCGACGATCTCGAGGCGGTCTCCCTCCGCGAGGCCGGCGTCGTCGGCGACGCGGTCGCCCGACAGGAACACCGCGACGTGCTCGCGGATCCGGCCACGATCGTCGAGGATCCAGCCGGCGAGCGGCGGATGCCGTCGCTCGAGGTCACGGAGCGCCTCGCCGACGGTCTCCCCCTCGACCGCGACCTCCCGTTCGCCTCCCGCTCGATCGACGAGCGGCGGGCGCAGTCGCACGATGGCCATGGAGGCCGAGTGTAGACGCGCACACGGGCGAGTTCTTCCGACTTCCTGCGGTCGTCATCGCTCGGTTCGAGGACGGCGATGATGGTGGGACCGCCAATGTCGATCGAGATCCCCGCGAGCCGGTACCTGGACCTCGACGGACCCGTCCATCACGTGGTGTGGGACGGTCCGGACGAGCGGACCTTCGTGCTCGTCCACGGCCTCGGCGGGTCCGTCCTGTCATGGGCGTCGGTCGCGCCCCGTCTCGCCGAGCGCGCGCGAGTCGTGGCAGTCGACCTGGTGGGCTTCGGGCGGACCCCGCGCGACGGTCGGAGCGCCCGGATCACCGAGCAGACGGAGCTCCTCGCGGGCTTCGTCGACGCGGTCGCCGGCGATCGCTCGGTCGTCCTGTGCGGCAACTCGATGGGTGGTGCGATCTCGATGCTTCTGGCGGCGCGAGCTCCCCAGCGCGTCGAGGGCCTCGTGCTGTCGAACTCGGTGTTCCCGTGGGTCTGGGGGGCGTACCCGGCGCCGATCGTGATGGTCGGGTTCGGGATGTACCAGCTCCCGAGGATCGGCGAGTGGATGTCCCGGCAACGCGTGAACGGGCTCGACCCGGAGCGAGCGGTCCGGATCGGGCTCGGGATCATCGCGGCGAACGTGTCCTCGATCGATCCCGAGCTCATCACGGCGCACGTCGAGCAGCTCGCGCGGCAGCGCGACGACGTCGATGCGGGTCCGGCGTTCCTGGAGGCGGCGCGGTCGCTGATGGCCCTCGGTCGGCGGCCACGGACGGCGCGACGGATCCTCGACTCCGTGCGCGCCCCGGTGCTCGTGATCCATGGCCAGCGGGACCGGCTCGTGCCCCACCGGTTCGCGGAGGCCGCGACGGCGCGACGCGCCGGATGGGAGCTCGTATCGCTCGGCGGCGTCGGACACGTGCCGCAGATGGAGGCGCCGGATCGATGGCTCGACGCGGTCGCGACCTGGCTCGACGCTCGTCGCGACACGCGGGCAGCGCCCTAGATGCCGGCGGCCTTCGCGACGTCGGCGAGCGACTCGTCGAGCGCGAGCGCGAGGCGATCGAGATCGGGCATCCCGTCCCAGTCCGCGGTCAGGCCGAACGCCATCGTCCCCCCGAGCGAGGTACAGGCGATCGACAGCGCGGAGTTCTCCCCGAGCGGCATCGACGGATAGCTCGCGATCACGCGCGCACCTGCGAGATACATCGGCTGCTGGGGCCCTGGGAAGTTCGAGACCACGAGGTTGAACCACGGGCCGCGGCTGACGGCGCGGGCGGCCGCCGCGAGCAGCCCGCCGGGGGCGAACGCGACGAGCCCGATGATCGCGTCCGCGCCCAACGCCATCATCGACTCCTTGAGGTGCCGCGTGCCCTCGCGCACGTGCGCGAGCCGCCGCTTCGGGCCCATGCGGCCCACGGGCAGGTCGACGAACGCCGGCGCCACGCGGTTGCCGAGGGGGCCGTCCCCCGAGCCCCGGACGGAGACGGGGACCATCACGCGGACGGTCCGTGAGATGAGCGGCTCGCGCCGCTCGACGAGCAGCCGATGGAGCGCGTCCGCGACCACGGTCAGCACGACGTCGTTCACGGTACCGCCGAGCACGTCTTTGATCTGCTTGAACCGCTCGAACGGCGCCTCGGTCATCGCGAACCTGCGGTTCGGACCGACCGGGACGTCGAGCGACGATCCCGGACGCGCGCCCATCCCGAAGAGGCTGCGCACCCCCGAGACGATCGAGCCCAGCCCGAGCGCGGCGAGCTCGGGGCTCCTGCGCGCATTCGACGCGAGCGCGACGATGGCCTCGATCGGGTTCGTCGTCAGGTCGTCGATCGCGCCGCGGACGAGATCGCGCGGCGATGGCTGGGGCTCGGGGACCCAGGGTCGCGCCTTCGCCGCCGGCGGCGGATCGGTCGTCAGGTCGTAGATCGCCGCCGCGACGTGCATCCCGGACAGGCCGTCGACCATCGCGTGATGCACCTTGAGCAGGACGGCGACATGCCCGTCCTCGAGCCCTTCCACGACGTAGAGCTCCCACAGTGGTTTCGTGCGATCCAGCGGCCGGGACAGCACCCGCTGGACGAAGTCGGCGAGCTCGCGCCGGCCGCCGGGCGCCGGCAGCGCCGCGCGGCGCAGATGGAAGTCGGGGTCGAACGTGGCGTCGTCGATCCACACCGGCAGTCCGAGGTCGAACGGCACTCGCTCGACGCGCTGCCGGAACCTGGGGACGAGGTCCAGGCGTGAGCGAACCACGTCGGCGACGTCGTCGAACCGCAGCCGGCCGTCCGACCTCGTCGACGGATCGAGGATCGACACCGCAGCGACGTGCATGTGCATCGCCGGTCGTTCCAGGTAGAGGAACGACGCGTCGAGCGCGGTCAGGCGTTCGGGGACGCGGACACCGTAGCGTGACCGCGGCGACGCGCCCGCGGAGGGCCGCGGGTCGTCGAACAACCGCGCTCGGCGCGCCGGCCATCTCGGCCATCTGCCTCAGGTGATCTGTTGCTCCTGCGCCGTGATCTGACGCGCGAGGCTCGCGATCACGGCGGCGGCGAGGATCAGCACCCCACCGAACGCCGTCCACGCACCCACGGT
>DASPIF010000372.1:0-2052 GCA_035629255.1 Actinomycetota bacterium
GCCCGCGAGGCGGCCGACACCCGCGTCCCCGAGCGGACCTATCATGCGCGCGTGGTCGACGACCGCGATCTCGACATCATCGCCGCGCTCCAGGAGGACGCCCGTGCGACCTACGCGGACGTGGGGCGGCGCGTTGGCCTCGCCGCGTCGTCCGTGCACGATCGCGTCCGCAAGTTGGAACAGGGTGGGGTGATCACGGGGTACCGAGCGGAGGTCGAGGCGGAGCGCGTCGGCCTGTTCGTGACGGCTCTCGTCGCGCTGACCCCGATCGACGCGTCGCAACCCGACGACCTGCCCGAGCGGATCGAGGACTTCCCCGAGGTCGAGGATTGCTACAGCGTCGCCGGCGAGGCGAACTACGTCCTCAAGGTGCGGACGCGAACGACGGCCGATCTCGAGGGCCTGATCCGACGGCTGCGCGAGAAGGCGGAGGTGCAGACGCGCACGACCGTGGTCCTCTCGACGCCGTTCGAACGCCGGCCGATCCGGCCGTGACCCGTCAGGCCGGCCGGCCGGCGGACGCGAGTGCCTCGTACCGGCGGTGCGCGAGGCGATAGCGACGCCAGAGCCGTACGAGCTCGCCGCTCGGGTCGAGCTGCTCGGCGGTTTTGGGTTGGAGCCCGTACCGGCCGCCGCCGAACGCAGGGGCGGGGGAGCCCTCGAGGCCGAACTCCTCGAGGACGGGATCGAGGGGGCGGGCCGCCGCCAGCAGTGACAACCAGATCCGGTTCCCCGGGTCGTCGAGCGCGTCGACCTCTGGCCGCTGCGTCTTGGGTGAGAACCGCTGGAGGAGGCTCGTGAGCCAATCGGGCAGCGACGTGTCCCACCCCGCCGTGCGCTCATCCATCCCGGGCGCGACGAGGGGCTGGAGCCACACGTCCTCGGGTTCGAGGCGGCGTAGCGTTTCGGCTTCGCCCGCGGCGATCGCCCCCGACGCCGCCGACCGGAAGGCTTCCTGGACGTCGTCGGCGAGGCCGCCCCACCATGTCCTGCGCGCCTCGATCAGCGCGTCGAGCCGCCGACGAAGCATCTCGCCCACCGCGGGTACCGCGGCCTCGCGGAACTCCGCGGCGATCGACAAGATCTCGCGTCGCGCCCGGTGTAGCGCTGCGTCGTCGTCGGACCTCGCCATCGGCATCCCTCCGGTGGGGCGACCCTGCTCGGGGTCGGGCGTAGACTGAACGCTCTTCGCACCGCGACCCCGGGAGCCCGGCCATGGAGCAGTATCGCCGCTACGGACGGATGGTGAAGAAGGTCACCATCTTCCTGATCCTGTACATCGCGATCGGCTACCTCTTCATCGGAGTGTCCCCCGGACAGGCGCTGCTGCATCCGGGTGACACGCTCGACGACTACCGAAGCCTCGTCATCTACCTGATCTTCATCATGTCGTTCGTCGTCCTGCAGTTCGTCGCGATGTTCTGGTTCCTCGCGCGGGGCAACGACTACGTGATCTACCCGAACGAGTACGACGTCTCGTTCGACGACGTGCGCGGGCAGCCGGCGGCCGTCGATGCGACGAAAGAGGTGCTCCGCGTCTTCCAGGGGTTCAAGGATTTCAAGCAGATGGGCGGTTACCCCCCGCACGGCATCCTGTTCGAGGGTCCTCCGGGGACCGGCAAGACTCTGATGGCGAAGGCGATCGCCGGTGCCACCGGCGTCCCTTTCCTGTTCGCGACCGGAACCGGCTTCTCGAACATGTTCATGGGCATCGGGAACATGAAGGTTCGACGCCTGTTCAAGCGCGCGCGCAACATGTCGGACAAGTACGGCGGCGCCGTGATCTTCATCGACGAGATCGACGCCGTCGGAGCTCGCGGCAACGTCTCCGACCGCTCGACCAGCCACCGAGCCACGGATCAGATCGTGATGGGTGGCATGGGCATGGGTGGCGGGATGGGCGTGATCAACGAGCTCCTGGTCCAGATGGACGGGTTCACGGTCCCGCGGGGCCTGTGGCGACACGTCCGCCGGATCGTCTTCCGTTCGCGACCGAAGGTGCCCTTCTACAACATCCTCGTGATCGCGGCGACGAACCGCGCCCAGACGCTC
>DASPIF010000373.1:0-6098 GCA_035629255.1 Actinomycetota bacterium
GCGCTCGAGAACCTCGCCGGCGGCCTCGCGATCGAGTGGAGCCGGTACGGCATCCGCGCCGTCTGCGTCGCGTGCGGCGCGATCGACACCGAGGGCTTCCGCGCGTACGGCGACGACGTCGTTGCCGACGCCGCGCGGACGGTCCCGCTCGGGCGCCTCGGGACGGCAGAGGAGGTGGCGGCGACGATCGCGTTCCTCGCCTCGCCGGGCGGGCGCTACATCACGGGCACGACGGTGGTCGTCGACGGCGGCGCCGATGCGTGGGGGTTCGGGTCCCCGCCGCCGCGCGTTTGACCGGCCGGTGCTGGGGGTAGCGAACGCGCCATAGACGTTCGGCGCAGGGGCCATCGATGCCGCCGAAGCTCCGGCCACCTGGGCCCGGCGCCGGAGCACCGCCGGACGTTCTCCAGGGCAGGCTCCGGGCGTCGCGAGCAGCGACGCCCGGACCAGCCGTCACCCTCGGTCGTTCCCGAACCTCTCCGTGGCGTCGTCGTGCTCTTGCGTCTGCGCGAGCGCCGCGTACGCGAGCCGCTCGATCCAGATCGCGGCGTTCCGCGGAGACTCGGAGGCCGCCTCGATCGCGCGTTTGGCGACCTCGACGGCGAGCGCCGGCAGGGCGGCCATCTCCCGAGCGAGCTCGACGGCCCGCGCCGGAGCCTCGCCCTCGGCGACGACCTCCGTGACGACCCCGAGCCGCAACGCCTCATCCGCCCCGAACCGCTGGCGCGCGAGGATCAACTCCTTCGCGCGCGCCGGGCCGATCGCCCGGACGAGGCGGTGGAGCCCCCCGCTCGACGGGACGATGCCGATCGCGACCTCGGGCAGCCCGAAGACGGCGGTCGCATCGGCCACGCGGAGGTCGCACGCGAGCGCGAGCTCGAGCCCGCCACCGAGGCAGTACCCGTGGATCGCGGCGATCGTGGACTGCGGCAGGTCCGCGAACCGCTCGTAGACCTGTCCCGTAGTCCGGTAGTACCCGAGGACGTCGGCGGGCGTCTGCTCGCGCATCTCGGTGACGTCCGCCCCGGCGCTGAACGCGCGACCCTGGCCCTGCAGGACGATGGCCCGGGCCCTGGCGACGTCGTCGCCCGCGAGCGCCTCGGCGAGCTCGATCTCGAGCGCCGAGGACAGGGCGTTCAGCTTCTCGGGACGATGAAGCGTGAGGATCGCGAGGTCCCCGTCGCGGTCGACACGGACGAGCTCACCCATAGACGATCACCGATCTCGTCTCCTCGCCCGCCGAGAACCGCTCGAGCGCGGCGCCGATACCGTCGAGCGGGATCCGCCGCGCGATCAGCGGCTCGACCCGCAGCTCGCCGCGCGCCAGCAGGCCGGCGAGCATCGGGAAGTCGCGCGGCGGCACGGCGGAGCCGTACCACGAGCCGGTCACCGTCCGCTCCTGCACGGTCACGTCGAGCGCCGGCAACGGCACGCGGACGTCCGGGGGTGCCATCCCGACGAGCACCGCGGTCCCGCCCGGACGCGTCGCGCGCATCGCGGTCTCGATCGTCTCGGCGCGCCCGAGCGCCTCGAAGGCGAAGTCCGCGCCACCGCCGGTGAGATCGTGGATGCGGCCGTCGACGTCGTCGCCGGAGATCAGGACGTCGGTCGCGCCCAGCTCGCGCGCGAGCTCCAGCTTGGCCGGCACCACGTCGACGGCGACGATCGAGGAGGCGCCCGCGATCCTCGCTCCCTGCACGACGGACAGACCGACGCCGCCGCACCCGATGACGACGCACGTGTCGCCCGGTCGCATCCGCGCCGTGTTGATCACGGCGCCCACGCCCGTCATCACGGCGCACCCGAGCAACGCGACCTCGTCGAGCGGCAGCGCCGGATCGACGGCGACCGCCGCGTTCGCCGGGACCACGACCCGCTCGGCGAACGACGAGGGCACGTTGTGATGGATGCGCTCGTCGCCCACGTGGAACCGCGTCGTGCCGTCGGCGAGGAACCCCGCATCGAACGTCGTCAGCCGCTCGCACAGGGCCGGTCGCCCCGACGCGCACCGCCGGCACGTGCCGCAGTACGGGATCCACGAGCAGACGACGTGGTCGCCGGGTGCGAGGCCCTCGACCCCGTCGCCGAGCTCCTCGACGATCCCGGACCCCTCGTGTCCGAGGATCACCGGGAGCGGGTGGGGGTGGACGCCGCGGACCGTGTGCCAGTCGGACCGGCAGACCCCGGACGCGGCCATCCGGAGCGCGACCTCGCCGGGACGGGGCGGGTCGAGCTCGACCTCCTCGATGCCCGGCAGATCGCCGGAGCGACGGTGCACCGCGGCGCGCATGTCGGCGGAGCCTATCGGCACCGGTGCGACGGACGGCGCGATAGGCTGCGGCCATGGCGAAGAAGAAGAGCTCCGACATGATCGGCGACCTCATGGGCGAGATCGCGAAGAAGGCCCCGGCCGTCGGCAAGGCCGTCGCGGACAAGGCGCCCGACGTCGCGAGGACGATCCGCAAGCGAGCGCCCGAGGTGGCGAAGAAGGTCGCGGCCAAGACGTCCCCGACCGTCGGCAAGGCCGTCCGCGCGGCGGGCGATCAGGTCTCCAAGCGCGCGCCGCAGATCGGCAAGGCGATCTCGGAGAACGCGCCCAAGGTCGCGCAGAAGGTGTCCTCGGCGACGCGCCGGGGCGGCGCGACGAAGGGCACCGGCGGCGCCGCTCGCGGCGGGCCGGGAGCGAAGGGGACCGCCGCGAGGTCGGCGCCCGCCAAGAAGGCCGCGAAGAAGGCCTCGACGGCGACCACGAAGAAATCCACGGCAAAGAAGACGACCTCGGCCAAGAAGAGCACCGCGAAGCGCTCGACCGGCGGCAGCGGCTCGGCGGGACGGTCGTCGTCCTCGGGCGGCTCGACGTCGGGGAACACCGGCTCGACGTCGTAGCGAGAGGTTTCGGTCAGCGGCGCCGCAGGGTGAACCACGCGGCGCCGGGCGGCTCGCGACCGAGCTCGATCCGCTCGATCTCGAAGTCGCGAGCGAACCGGCGCCGGATCTCGGGCTCGCGCGTGCGGCGGCTGCCCGGCCATCGGAGCCACGGCCCGAACGCGAACATCAGCAGCGGCGCTCCCGGCCGCAGCACGCGCGCGATCTCGCGAACGTACGCATCCCGGCGCGACGCCGCGACGCTGTGGAAGCACCCGATGTCGACGGCCAGATCGAACGGCCCGTCCACGCCGAGGGCCGACAGCTCGCTCACCTCGCCCTCGACGAACGTCACCCCCGAGACCCAGCCGGCCTTGCGCCGCGCGTGGTCGATCGCGAGCGAGGAGAAGTCGACGCCGGTGACGAACCACCCACGGTTCGCGAGCTCGATCGCGTTCGTCCCCGTGCCGCACCCGAGGTCGAGCGCGGTCCCCGGCTCGAGCGTCTCGAGCAGCGCGAGCAGCTCGGGCGGCGTGATGCCCGTATCCCACCGCGACGAGTCGCCGCGGCGGTAGGCGCGCTCGTACCACGAGCGGAGCAGACCCATCAGACGTCTGCGTTGAACGTGTCGCAGTCCTCGGGATCGCCCGACGCGAAGCCGCGACGGAACCACGTCGTGCGCTGCTCGGACGTGCCGTGCGTGAACGTATCCGGGTTCACACGACCCTGACCCTGCTGCTGCAGACGGTCGTCGCCGACCGCCGCCGCCGCGTTCAGACCCTCCTCGATATCGGCGTCGTTCACGGCTTCCCGGTCGTACACCGAGTTCGCCCACACGCCCGCGAAGCAGTCCGCCTGGAGCTCCAGGCGGACCGAGAGCTCGTTCGCGTCGTCGGGGTTCGCCCGCTGCTGACGGCGCACGTCACCCTCGATCCCGAGCAGCGTCTGCACGTGGTGACCGAACTCATGCGCGAGCACGTACGCCCGCGCGAAGTCGCCGGGGGCGCCGAACCGCCGCGCGAGCTCGCGGAAGAACGTCTCCTCCAGGTACACGAGGCGATCCGCCGGACAGTAGAACGGGCCGACCCCCGCGCTCGCCGCGCCGCATGCCGAGTTCGTCCGCTGCGTGAACAAGACGATCTCGGTGTACTCGTAGCTGCGGCCCGCGGGCTGGAAGATGTCGCGGTCCCACATGATCTGGACGTCGTCGCCGACGGCGTCCACGAACTCACCGAAGTCGTCCGTCGGCGCGGGGCCGCTCTGCCCCGACGGCGCGCCCTGGGCGCCCCCCAGGTCACCCGGGAGACCGGGGATCCCGAACCCGCCCTCGCCGCCGCAGAACTGGAGGCCGATCACGATCGCGAGCAGGACGAGCGCGATCCCGCCTCCACCGATCACGCCGCCACCCGTCGAGACGGGGAACCCGCCGCCGCCGAACCCGAACCCGCGTTGACCGCGACGATCGATCACGCCCCCGCCGCGCCGTCGCAAACGCCTCAGCTTCACCCCGGCATCCTTCCATCGCGGCGGACGTCGCACACCTTGGCGACGAGGCCCCCGGCTACGATGGCCGACCGCGTGAGGGAGGTGACCGTGGCCAAGGCCGAGGTGATCCGCCCGTACCTCGAGAAGACCATGAAGGAGCTGCTCGGCGTCGAGGAGCTCGTGGTGTGGGACGACGGCGTGATCCCGCTCCGATCGGGGAGCGCGGGCGTGTACGTGCGGCTGGCCGAGCCGAGCGATCGGCCGCTCGTCCATGTGTACTCGCCGTTGCTCGGAGGCGTGCCGCAGACACCGGGCCTTCTCGAGAAGCTCAACCAGATCAACGCCACCGCCTACCAGGCGCGCGTCTTCTGGGTCGAGGACCAGGTCGTCGTCGCGGTCGACCTCCTCGCCGAGGCGCTCGACAAGGAGGAGCTGAAGGCGGCGGTGGATCTCGTCAGCGGGTTCGCCGACCGGTGGGACACCGAGTTGCGCGCGGGATTCGGCGGCCAGACCACGTTCGAGGAGGCGACGCCCGGACCACCCGACGGCGTCCCCGAGCTCCCACCGCCGCCGGGTGGCGCCTCCATCGAGGATCCTCCGGCGCCCCCCGGCGCGACCGAGGACGAGCCGGACGACGGCGCGGCGCGCGGCTACCTCTGAACGCTACGGAAGGCGGGGACGTCGCCGGAGCGACGTGAGCGCCGCGGCGACGAAGAACGCGGCGCCGCCGAACGCGAACGCGGCCGTCACCTCCCGCCGCTCCCACTCGAACCCCATGCGAGAGCCCAGGTCCCGGTAGATCCTCGTCAGATCCGCGCGCGTCGGTGCGTCGAAGGATCTCGCGCCCGTCGTCTCGGCGATCGCGCGCAACGTGACCCGGTCGGGTGCGTCGGGCGCGAGCATCTGGAACACGGGGTCCTCGACCTCCGCGCCGAGCGCGACCGTGAACACGGGGACGCCGGCGTCCCGCGCCTCCGTCGCCGCCACGACGGGGTCGGCGCCGGCGGTGGCCGCGCCGTCCGAGAGCAGCAGGATCGCCGCGAGGGGCGGCTCTTCCTCGCGGGGGCGGGTCCGCTCGCGAGGCGGCTGGATGATCTCGAGCGCCTTGAGGATGCCGTCACCGATCGCGGTGCCCCCGACCGGCTCGAGCGTCTCGATCCCGTCGACGATCCGCGCTCGCTTCGTCGTCGGCTCGGCGAGGACGTCGGCCGTGTCCGAGAAAGCGACGAGCCCCAACCGGAACCGCGACGGGACGACCTCGAGGAAGACGGTCGCGGCGTCCTTCGCGGCATCGATCCGCGACGGCGCCACGTCCGTCGTCTGCATCGAGCCCGACCGATCCATCACGAGGACGACTGTCGCGTCGTCGCGCGGGACGAGCACGTTCGCCTCCGGCCGCGCGAGGCCGACGAGCCCGGCGATCGCGCCGAGCGCGAACAGGAGCGCCGGGATGCGACGCCGCCACCGTCCGCGCGTCTCGGCGACCGAGGCGAGGACCTCGAGGTTGGGGTACTCGACGGCGTACCGCGGACGTCGCCGAGCGGCGAGCGCATACCAGAGCGCGCCGAGCGGGACCGCGAGGAGCCCGAGCAGCGCGAGCGGCCATACGAAGCTCACAACGCCCGCCGCCGTTTCGACAGGAACGCCGCGACCGGACGCAGCCAATCGCCGCTCGTGGTCACGACGACATGGTCCGCACCGGTCGACGCCACGAGGCGACGGACGCCGTCCCGTTCGGCGTCGGCCGC
>DASPIF010000374.1:0-3013 GCA_035629255.1 Actinomycetota bacterium
CGCGGCTCGACCCGCCTCGCACGGTCGTCGCCGAGCCGGCGCGCCGCGGCGCCGTCGGTGGGCAGCCCCGGTCCGGACATCACGCCTCCAACTCGTCGCCCCGGCGCGGCAGCGAGACGACGGCCGTCCCGGGCGTCGTGACGGTGCCGTCGGGATCCTCGATCCAGATCTCGAGCTCCGCGCGGTGCTCCGCGCCCTCCTCGAACACCCGCTTCACGACACCGCGGCAACGGAGATCGCGATCGGGGTAGTCCATCCCGCGGTACGAGCACCCGAACGAGACGACGCGTCCCGCCGGCGCGACGAAGTCGTGGACGAGCTGTCCGAGGAATGCGTTCTTCAACGCGCCGTGAACGACCAGGCCCGGGAGCCCGATCGACCGCGCGTACTCGACGTCGTAGTGGATCTCGTAGAAATCGCCGGACGCCGCCGCCCACATCACCAGCTGCCGGGGCGAGCATCGCTTGACGAGCTCGGGGATCTCGAACCCCTCGTGCACGTCCTCGGCATGGACCTGGGTCGCGAGCATCAGTAGTTGATGACCGTCGCGCGGAGCGTGGCCACGGTCTCGTCCCCTCGCCGGTAGGTGGTCTCGCGGGTGAAGATCAGCATCCGGCCGACGCTCCCCTCGCGCTCCTTGATGTCGACGATCCGCGTCGTCGCGACGAGCTCGTCGCCCGCCATGATCGGGCCCGCGTACGTGTACTCGGTGCCCCCGTTCAGGCTCCGCGTGAGCTCGGGATGGAGCCCGCGGATCGGCGGACCGGGTTCGGCGTCGCCCGGCTTCATCCGCGGCCACCCCACGAAGCCGGGCGGCGCGGGGAGCCGCTCGAACCCTCGCTCCCGCGCCACGTCTTCGTCGTAGAACACGGGGTCGTCGAACCCGACGGCCCGCGCCCACATCCGGACGCCCGGACGGTCGACCTCGTAGACCACCGGCGGCCATTCGCGGCCGATCAACGCCCGCAGGTCCTCCGTGATGAGCGTGTCGGTCACCGTGGGGGCACCTCGTAGAGCTCCGGCCGGTACCACTGCCACAGGACGCCGGTCTTGCAGGCCTTCTCACCGGGGAAGCCCGGGCCGTCCTCCAGCTCCCGCATCCAGCGGAGCCGGTCGAGATCGCAATCCGCGACGAGGATCCCGTCGACCGAGGACTCCGCGAGCACGCCCTCGGGCGAGCAGATCATCGAGAGCCCCGCGTTCGACGTCTCGTTCCCCAGGACGTTCTGGCACGTCGCGGTGTAGGCGAGGTTCTCGATGGCACGGGCCCTGGTGAGCACGCGCCAGGTGTCCCACTGACCCTTCTTCCATAGCCCGGCCGGCATGAAGATGATCTCGGCGCCCTTGAGCGCGAGCGCGCGCGCGAGCTCGGGGACGTACACCTCGCTGCAGACCAGCATCCCGACCTTCGCGTCCCCGACCTGGAACACCGGGAGGTCGTCGGCGGCGTGGTACCCGAAATCCCAGAACCTGCCGCCCTCGTAGATCCACGGCCCCCGCGGCGTCGTCCGTCGATACCGCCCGACCTCGCCGTCGGGGCCGAGCAGCAGCAGGACGTTGTAGTGACGGCCCGGCTCGTCCGCGACGGGCTCGATCGTGCCGGCGATCACGTGGACGTCGAGGTCACGCGCCGTGGCGACGAGCTCGGGCACCGGGTCGTAGTCGAGCGGCGGCGTCCACGGTCCCGGGAACGTCTCCGGCAGGCAGACGATCCGCGCGCCCTGCCCCGCCGCCTGTCGGACGGCCCCGACCGCGAGCTCGACGTTCTTCGCTCGGTCCTCCACGTTCGGTCGCGCCTGCACGACCGCGATGCGCATCGTCGTCACGTCGCCACCCTCCTCTGCTCGTCGGCCGGTTCCGCCTCGTTCCCGAAGGCCCCTGCAGCCTCCAGCGCCGCGATCCGCGCATCGTCGTAGCCGAGGACCTCGCGCACGATCTGACCGGTGTCGCCGCCCAGCAGCGGTGGCGCGGTTGCGGCGATCTCGGGGACCCCGCGGATCTTGATCGCGTTTCCGACGGCGTGGACCTCGCGGCCGTCGACCGGGAACGAGCGGATCATCCCTCGCGCGGCGACGTTCGGATCGGCGAAGACCGCATCCATCCGGTTGACCGGCGCGGCCGGGACGCCGGCGGCGCGCATCCGGTCCAGCCACTCCACCGACGAGCGCTCGGCGAACCGGGCCTCGAGGCGAGGCAGGAGCACGTCGCGGTTGGCCTGGCGGGATCGGGCATCCGCGTAGGCCGGATCGGTCGCGAGCTCGGGCGCCTCGAGCGCGTCGCAGAGCTTGCGCCAGAAATGCTCCTCCCGGGGGGCGACGACGACGTACGCATCGTCGGCGCATCGGAACGCCTGCCAGGGCGTGATGAACGGGTGCGCGGACCCCCTGGGTTCCTGATCGGTCCCGGTGTTGAGGAACAGCGTGCCGACGTGGGCGAGCATCTCCAGCATCACGTCGAACATCGCGATGTCGAAATGCTCCCCGCGACCCGTCGCCCGACGTCCCTCGATCCCCGCGAGCACGGCGAGCGCCGCGAATACGCCCGCGAGCAGATCGGCGACCGGGATCCCCATGATGACGGGCGGGCGCCCCGTCTCGCCCATGATCGACATGTGCCCCGTCATCGCCTGAAGGATGAGGTCGTACGCGGGGAGGTCTCGATACGGGCCTTCGGCGCCGAAGCCGGAGACGGAGACGAGCACGACATCGGGTTTCGCTTCGCGCAGGACGTCGAACCCGATCCCGAGCCGGTCGATGACGCCGGGACGGAAGTTCTCGACGACCGCATCGGCGGAGCGCACGAGATCGAGCAGGACCTCGCGCCCGGCGTCGGTCTTCAGGTCGAGGACGATGCTCTTCTTGTTGCGGTTGTGCGTGAGGTGGATCGCGCTGTCGTCCCCGATCCCGTAGATCGCGGAGCGGCGGCCCGCGTCGCCGGACGGCGGTTCCACCTTGATCACCTGGGCGCCGAGGTCCGACAGGATCATCCCGCCGAACGTCCCGGCGATGACCTG
>DASPIF010000375.1:0-2987 GCA_035629255.1 Actinomycetota bacterium
CCATCACGTGTTCGAGGGCTACGAGCCGTGGCACGGCGAGCTGCGGACGCGCCCGAGCGGTTCGCTGATCGCGGATCGCCGGGGGCCGACGACGCAGTTCGCGCTGCTCAACCTCCAGGAGCGCGGCGCGCTGTTCGTCGGCCCGGGCGAGGAGGTCTACGAGGGGATGATCGTCGGCGAGAACGCCCGGTCCGATGACATGGACGTGAACCCGACGAAGGAGAAGAAGCTCACGAACATGCGCCAGTCGACGGCCGAGGAGCTCGTCCGGCTGATCCCCAAGACCCAGCTCTCGCTCGAGCAGGCGCTCGAGTTCCTCCGCGAGGACGAGTGCGTCGAGGTGACCCCGCACAACGTCCGCCTGCGCAAGGTGCTCCTCGACCAGAACCAGCGCGTGAAGGCGAACCGACGCGGTCGCGCAGGGTGATCGTGCGGATCCCCTCCGCTCCTCGTCGCTTGTAGGCCCGTGCGGGGACATGGATGTCGGCCGACCGCGCCGCGAGCATGCGCCGAAAGTCTCGACGTGGGGCTCGCGTGGACTAGACGTTCAAGGCCATCCCGTTCGGCGTCGAAGCGACCCTAGGCGTACGAGTCGACCGGGGGGCTGATCATGCGGAGAGCGGCGCTGCTGACGATCTCGATCTTGATCGTGGTAACGATGGTGCCCGGGGTCCAGGCGCAGACGACTCCGACGCTCGATCAGCGCGTCGCCGATCTGGAAGCACGGGTCGTCGTGCTCGAGTCGCGGTTGGGGATCGTGCCCAGCCCGACGCCGTCTCCGAGCCCGACCACGAGTCCCAGCCCGAGTTCGTCGCCGACGCCATCGACCACGCCGAGCCCAACGCCGTCGCCAGGCGCGTATCCGCCGCCTTCCACCGAAACGACGTCGACGAACTTCCGCCTTCGGTGCGCTTTCTCGCACCGCGCCCACGTGGATCCGATCGTGGCGCCCGGTCCGACCGGGACACTCTCGGCGCATGTCCACGACTTCTTCGGGAACCGTTCGACCGCGTCCGATTCGACGTACGCGTCGATGACGGCCGCCGGGACGACCTGCACCAGGGCCGCCGATACCGCCGGCTACTGGGTCCCGACGCTGGTAGCGCCGGATGGCACGCACGTCAAGCCGGCTGAGCTGACCGTGTACTACCGGAACCGGCCTGCCGGATACGGAACGGTGATGCCGTTCCCGGCCGATTTCCGGATGATCGCGGGCAACCCGACGGTTGCGTCGAGCCCGGTCGCGTACTGGACGTGCGAGAACGAGAGCGACACGAGTCTCGCGACCCGGAAGACCCACATCCCGAACTGCGGAACGAGCCGGATCGTGACGCACGTGTTCTTCCCGACGTGTTGGGACGGCGTGCATGTGGACGTGGCCGACCACCGCAGCCACATGGTGTACGCCGCGAACGCCCAGAGCGGCGCGATCACGAACATTTCCAATGTCGCCGTCTGCCCGCCGAGCCACCCCGTGAAGCTGCCGCAGATCGATCTCCGCGTGGCCTATCCGGTCCGCGACGGTACGGGATACCGCTTCGCCGATGGGCAGCTGCTCCCGCACGCGGACTTCTGGAACACCTGGCAGCAGGGAGCGCTCGTGACGCTCGTGCATGACTGCCTGCATCTCGGGCAGTCGTGCTGAGGATCCCCCGGTGCTCAGGCGTCGGCGCCGGCGGCGACGCCGGCGTCGGCGTCGGCGTCTGAGCTCGACCTTGCCATCATGCGCGCCACGGTCGAGCCGATCTCGGCGGGGTTGCGCACGACCGTGATGCCGAAGCTCTCGATCGCGTCGAGCTTCGCCGTCGCGGTGTCGCCGTCGCCGGCGATCACCGCCCCGGCATGGCCCATCCGTCGGCCCGGTGGGGCCGACGCCCCGGCGACGAAGGCGACGACGGGCTTCTGCATGTACTGCGCCGCCCACCGTGCCGCCTCGACCTCCTGCGGTCCGCCGATCTCGCCGATCATCACGACGGCATCGGTGTCGTCGTCGTGCTCGAACGCCTGGAGGACGGTGCGGAAGTCGACGCCGTTGACGGGGTCGCCGCCGATCCCGACGCACGTCGATTGGCCGAGCCCGAGTGCCGTCATCTGAGAGACCGCCTCGTAGTTGAGCGTCCCGCTCCGCGAGACGACGCCGACGCGACCCGGCGCGTAGATGTGCGACGGCATGATGCCGACCTTGCACTCGCCGGGCGTGATCACGCCGGGGGAGTTGGGACCGACGATCGTCGTCCCGCGGCCGATCAGGTACCGCTTCGTCCGCACCATGTCTTTCACCGGCACGCCGTCGGCGATGATCACGGCCACCTCGATCCCGGCCTCGATCGCCTCGAGCAGCGAATCGACGGCCACCTGCGGCGGGACGAAGATCCCCGTGACGTCGGCGCCCGTCTCACGGACCGCGTCCTCGACGTTGTCGAACACCGGCAGGCCGAGGTGCGTGGTACCGCCCTTCCCGGGCGTGACACCGCCGACCACGTTCGTGCCGTGCGCGATCGCGTCCTCGGCGTGGAACGTCGCGTGCTGGCCGGTGAAGCCCTGGATCAGCACTCTCGAGGAGCGGTCAACGAAGACGCTCACGCCGTCGCTCCGCTCAACGCCGCCGGCACGCCCGCGTAGCCGGCCTCGAGCGCCGTGGCGGCCGCGGCCGCCATCCGAGCGCCGTCGTCGAGGTCCTCGGCGATCACGAGCGCGAGGCCGCTCTCCTCGAGGATCCGGCGTCCCTCCTCGACGTTCGTGCCGGCGAGTCGGACGACGATCGGGACCTGGATCCGCTGCGTCCGCGTCGCCTGGACGATGCCGGTCGCGATCCAGTCGCAGCGGTTGATACCGGCGAAGATGTTCACGAGCATCACGCGCACGTTCGGGTCCTCGAGCACGATCCTGAACGCGTTCGCGACCTTCTCCGGCGAGGCGCCGCCGCCGACGTCGAGGAAGTTCGCCGGCCGGGCGCCGTGCAGGACGATCGCGTCCATCGTGCCCAT
>DASPIF010000376.1:0-2562 GCA_035629255.1 Actinomycetota bacterium
GCACGAGGCGCTCGCGAACACGCAGTCGGAGCTGCTCGCAGCGCGCCGTCGTGCCGACGAGGCGGCGTCCCGCGTCCGCGAGCTCGAGCGTGAGCTCGCGGACGCGTTCCGCGCCGCGGCCTCGGACGAGCCGCCGATCCGCGAGCCGGCGCCCGTGCCCGACTACGTGACGGCCGCGAGCGCCGAACCGGCGCCGATGTCTTCGTTCGCGGCGAGGATCTCCGGCCTCCGCCGGGAGATCGCCTCGCACGTCGAGGAGGTCGCCGGCGTTGCGCACGACGACGCGGCCGGCGACGAGGAGCCGGAGCTCACGCTCCGCGAACGGCTCGCGCGGGCCGCCGCGGCGCGTCACCGACCGAGCGGCGTCGAGTAGCGACCCGCGTCAGGCCGCGCGGAGCACGTCGACCGCGTACGCGTCGAGCAGCTCCCGTTCCACCGCACCGGCGGGCATGACGATCGGCGTCGGATAGGCGTACCGACGAGCGAGCGCCAGATGCGGCTCGCACAGCGGGACCATGGCGCCGCCCCGGTGCCGGACGACGACGTCGGGGCTCGACGAGCGCGCGAACCCCCATTGCCAGAAGCAGAGGCGGCAGATCAACGACAGCCGCTGCGGATACCCCCACTCGGCCCGGTAGCCGTGCTCGTGCTCGACGATGCGTCCCCACAGCGCGACGGTGCCTGCGACGGCGGGGTCGCGGGTCCGCCGGATCTCCTCGCGAACGTGCATCGCGTGGAGCCCGCATCGGCACCCGACGTCGGGGATCCGGTCGTGCCGCCGCCGGCACGACGCCCGTGTGGGCTCCGCGATCGACCAGGGGCGTGCGGAGCCGGCGACCGGCATCAGGCGGACGTTCGAGCCGTCTCGGGACCCCGACAGTCCCCACGCGCGCCAGGCCGACACCGCCTCGGGGATCACGCGTGGCTCGACCGAGACGGTGCCGAGCACGTGGGCTTACCGATCCGCGGCCGCGCGCTCGGCCGGGGCTTCGGCCGGCCCGCGAGCGGGTTCCGACGGTCCCTCCGCGGGCGTCGGAGGCTCGGGGTCGGGAAGGTGCTCGGGGACCGGAACCGCGACCGGGTCGACCTCGATCACGCGGCGAGCCGGCCCGATCTCCATGAGGGAGCAGCGTACCCCCCTCGTCCGCCTCCCCGCCACGGAGGCGGGTGGCTCGAGGTGCCTTCAGCGCGTGAGCACGTAGATCGAGTCGAAGTCGCTGAAGTACAGCCGTCCGCCCGGCCCGGCCTCGACCGACAGGGTCGGTCCCGCGTGGTCGTAGACGATCGAGCGCGTCCGCACACCGGTCCGGTGCGCGGTCAGCAGGAGTCGAGCGATCCGTCCGTCGTTCGCCGCGCCGTGGAACGCGGCGCCCTCGCTCCTCGCGCCGAGGTTGCACCCGTCGCAGAACGCGATCCCGGTGACCGCGATCGGGTCCTCGTACAGGACCTCCGGCAGGACCGGTCGCGGGCCGTCCTGGTTCGTGTTGCGTGGCGCCGAGCCCCGGCAGGTCTGGTTCGGGCCCCAGCCGTAGTTGCGCCCCCGCTTGATCAGGTTGATCTCGTCGTTGCACGACGGTCCGTTCTCGGTTTCCCACAGGCGACCCGTCTCCGGATCGAACCCGAAGCCGAACGAGTTGCGGATCCCGTACGCCCACACGAGGTTGTCGAACGGGTTCGTCCGCGGGACGTCGCCGTTCGGCTCGACACGCAGGATCTTGCCGCGGTCGTCGCGTCGATCCTGCGCCAGCGCGGGCGAGTGCCCCTCGCCGACGACGACATACAGGTTGCCGTCGGGACCGAACGCGATGTGACCCCCGTTGTGATACGGGCTGTCACTCGCGCGGCTCGAGAAGATCACGTTCTGCTCGACACCCGTCCCGTTGCGGTCGCGGAACCGCAGGACCTGGTTCCGGAGCGCACCGTCGGCCATGCGGGTCGCGAACACGTAGACGAACGGCTTCGTCGGGTATCTCGGGTGAAGCGCGATCCCGAGCAGCCCGCGCTCGCCCTGGTCGCTCACGCCGTCGACCTGAACGAACATCGAGTCCCGATCGGTCGAGGGGTCGACGACGCGCACCTCGCCGCCGTCCTTCTCGACGTACCAGATCCGGCCGTCGCGATCGAACGTGAACGCGACCGGCTGGTCGAGCCCTCCCACGACGCGTCGGGCGTCGACCGCCGCGGCGGGGAACGCGAGCGCGAGGAGGTACGCGACGATGGCGGCGGCCGTGGCGAGGCGGGCGAGACGACGCATGCGTTGGCGGTCCCTTCTATCGTTGGCCCGCATGACGACCTCGATCTTCGGAAGCGTCGTCCATCGCGTCGAGGACCCGCGTTTCCTGCGGGGCGAGGCCCGGTACACCGAGACGCTCGCGCCGGACGACGCGCTGCGGGCGGTCTTCGTTCGCTCCATCATCGCGCACGGAGCGATCAACGCCATCGACGTCGCCGAGGCCCAGACGATGCCGGGCGTCGTCGCGGTCCTGACCGGCGCCGACCTCGGACTTCCGCCGCGTCCGGCCGCGGGCAACGTCCAGGGGTTCGAGCGACCGGTGCTCGCGA
>DASPIF010000377.1:0-22762 GCA_035629255.1 Actinomycetota bacterium
GATCGGCGGGCTGCTGGTCGGCGTGATCGGGTCGAGGTCGGTGTTCGCGATCAACGCGGTCTCGTTCCTCGTGTCCGCGGCGATCGTGTGGTCGGTGCGGGCCCGGTTCAACGCGGAGCACGTCGATGACCGCCACCGCGAGGGCGGGGTCGGCGCCGGGTTCGCGTTCCTGCGGCACGACCGAGTGCTGCGAACCCTGCTCGTCGCCTGGATCGTGTTCATCACGGGCATGGGGATGTCGATGGTCGCGGACCTCCCGCTCGCCGAGGAGTTCGACGTCGGGGCGTTCGGCTACGGGATGCTGATCACGGCGTGGGGCGGCGGGTCGACGCTCGGCGCGCTCGCCGGCCGCTACATGAAGCAGGGGCGCGAGGGCGACTGGCTCGTCGGCGCGTGCATCGTGATCGCGGCGATGGGCGTCGCGATCGCGTTCTCGCCGTGGTTCTGGGCGATCGTCGGCCTCCTCTTCTTCTTCGGCCTGGCCGATGGGACGACGATGGTCGCGGACCAGAACCTGCGGCAGCGCCGCGCGCCCGATCACGTGCGCAGCCGCGTCGCTTCGGCGTTCATGGGCATCCTGCACGCGCTGCTCGCGCTCAGCTACGTGGCGGCGGCGGTCGTGGTCCCGGCGATCGGGCCGAAGTGGACGTACGGGATCGGCGGCGTGACGGCGGGGCTCGCCGTGTTCGTCCTGCTGCGGACGAGGCGCTACCTCCGCGAGGACGAGCCGCTCGCCTCGCGTGGCGCCGCGATCGAGGACGCCGTGACGCCCGACCCGGCCTTCGCACCGGAGCTCGAGGAAGTCTCATGATCACGCCCCCGAGGGCCGCCGTCCGACGGCTGGCCCTCGGGCGGCTGATCTCGACCACCGGCAGCCTCGCCGCGGGGACCGCGCTCAACTACGAGATCTACGAGCGCACCGGCTCGACCGTATGGCTGACGGCGGCGATGCTGTGCACCTGGGGTCTGACCGGCTTCCTCGGACCCGTCGCGGGTGCGCTCGCGGACCGCTACGACCGCAGGATGGTGATGGTCGGTGGCGAGATCGGCGCGTCGGCGTGCTGGCTGGCGATGCCGTTCGCGATCGAGGACCCCGCGATCGTCCTCGCGCTCGCCTTCGTCGGGTCCGTGTTCCTGTCCGGGTACTTCCCGGCCGCCGGGGCCGCCGTGCCGAACCTCGCGGGCAAGGACAACCTCTCGTGGGCGAACAGCCTCCTCTCGGCCGGGAACTACCTCGGGCTGACGCTCGGACCGCTGCTCGGCGGGCTGCTCGTCGCGACGACCGACACGCGATGGGTGTTCATCGGGAACGCCGCGACGTTCGTCCTCTCCGCGCTGCTGACGATGACCGTCCGTGGCCGTTTCTCCGAGGCCGATGCGGAGACGGACGCGTTGCGAGGCGAGCACGCGGGGATCCTCGCCGGGTTCGGGTTCCTGCGGCGCGATCGGGTCCTGCGTCTGATGGCGCTGTCGTGGATCGTGTTCATCGTCGGGATGGCGAGCACGCTCGTCGCGGACGCTCCGCTCGCGCAGGAGTTCGGCCAGGGTTCGTTCGGCTACGGCTTGCTCACGGCGGCGTGGGGGGGCGGCACGATCCTCGGGACGTGGCTCGGGCGGCGGCTGACGGAAGACAACGAGGGTCGAGCGATGGTGTGGTGCAGCGGCCTCGTCGCGTTGACCGGGTTCGCCGTTGCGCTCTCGCCGTGGTTCTGGCTCGTCCTCGTCTGGGTCGCGCTGTTCGGGATCACGGACGGGCCGACGCAGGTCGCGGAGCAGAACCTCCTGCAGCGCCGGACCCCGGACGTGGTCCGCAGCCGGGTGATGGGGGCGTGGGAGACGTTGATGCATCTCGCGTTGACGGTGGCGTTGATGCTCGGCGCCGTCCTCGTCCCGATCCTCGGTCCGCGCGGCGCGTACGCGTTGGGCGGGATCACGGGCGTCGTCGGCACGGTGATCCTCGTGCCCCTGCTCCGGTGGCTCCCCGAGCGACGCCCGGCCGAGCGGGCGGTTGCCGAGGACGCGCATCGGGGATCGTCGCCGGTCGCAGCGATAGCGACACCGATCTCGCCGCTCGATCCGAGCTGACCGTCCGTCGGGCGACTCGAACGGTTCAACGGTGTGGTTCTGGCCGGTCCGCCCCCACGATGAGGTCGTCGGAAGCTGACGAGCGCCTCGCACTCGTTCCGCCTCGAGAGGAACGTCGGCTACGCCTGGGTCCCGATCGCGCTCGCCGACCACGGAACGCCGCTCGAGCTCGTCTCGCCGGACGGACCCGTGCCGGCGACGGTCGTACCGTTGCCGTTCTGGGATCCGAACAAGGACGTGCCGAAGAGCTGATCGCCTGCATCATGGAGACATGGACGCCCTCGGCGGCTCGCTGCTGATCGCCGGACCGGCGCTGTTCGACCCGAACTTCCGTCGCACGGTGATCCTGATCGGACACCACGACGACGACGGCGCGGTCGGCGTGGTGCTGAACCGTGTCACCGAGCACGAGGTCGCCGACGCGGCACCGCCGCTGGCGCCGCTCGTCCCACCGGGGGAGCGGTTGTTCGTCGGCGGACCCGTGCAGCCCGAGGCCGCGGTCGTGCTCGCCGACTTCGAGCAGCCCGAACGGGCGGAGGTCCTGGCCTTCGGTTCGGTCGGGTTCCTCCCGCAGGAGACCGACGCCGAGTCGCTCGGGCCGCTGCGACGCGCCCGCGTCTTCGCCGGCTACGCGGGCTGGGGCGCGGGACAGCTGGAGGCGGAGCTGGAGGAGGGGTCGTGGATCGTCGTCCCGGCGACGACGGCCGACGTGTTCACCGACGACCCGGAGCGCCTCTGGAGCGCGGCGGTCCGCCGCAAGGGTCCCGAGTACGAGCTCATGGCGACGATGCCGCTGGATCCGTCGATGAACTGAACCCGGGCGGGGAGGTCCAGCCCCCCATCCTTGCCTCGACGATCAGGGCGGCGACGACCGCGACGTCGTCACGCCACAACGGGCCGACGATCTGCACGCCGATCGGCATGCCCTCGTCCTCTCCGGCCCGCACGACGACACACGGCTGACCCGTGAGCGAGTAGGGCAGGGTGTGGACGAACAGGTGCTCGAGACCCTCACCGTGGGGACGCGCGGCGGACGGCGCCGCTGGACAGACGAGCACGTCGAACGCGTCCATGAACGCGAGGACGTCCGAGCGCAATGCATCCCAGTCGCCGAGCAGCTCAGAGATCCCCTCGCCGGTGAGCTCGTCCCACCGCCAGTAGCGGCGACTGATCTCGAGGGACCGCTCACCCAGGTCGCCGGGGTGGGCCTCGACGACCGTCGCACCCGCCGCCTCGAGAGCCGCGGCCGCGGCCCTGACCGTCGCGGTCGTCGCGTCGGTCGTCTCGCCGGACGGGTCGTCGCTGAACGTGGCGACGCGCAGCCGGTCGCCGGATGCGGCTCGGCTCGTGAGCGGCATCGGGACGACGCCGGCATCGCGCCCGTCCGGGCCACCGATGATGCCGAGGATCGGGAGCAGGTCCTCGACGTGCCGCGACATGGGACCGATCTGGGTGCGGACGTCGCTGAGGCCGCCCGGATGACCGAGCACACCGGTGTTCGGGACGCGCCCGCTCGACGGCTTGAGCGTCGCGACGCCGCACGCGTGCGCGGGCACGCGGAGGCTCCCGCCTGAGTCGCTCGCGATCCCGAACGCCGAAGCACCGATCGCCTGCGCGGCGGCCTCGCCGCCGCTGCTACCCGCCACCCACCTCGTCGGGTCGTACGGGTTCAGGGTTCGACCGAAGAGCTCGTTGTCCGTGACCCCGCCGCTGCCGTTCGGTGGCGTGTTCGTCTTGCCGAGGAGGATCGCGCCGGCCCCGCGGAGGCGGGCGACGACGACGGCGTCGCGGGTCGGCACCGTGTGCGCGCGCTCGAGCAGGCCGGCGGCCGTGGGGACGCCCTCGGTCTCGACGACGTCTTTCACGGTGAACGGCACTCCGTCGAGCGGCCCCATCGGCTCGTCGCGGGCGATGCGGGCGTCGGTCTCGCCGGCCTCCCGGCGCGCGCGATCGAAGCACGTCGCGACGACGGCGTTGACGGTCCCGTTCGTCTCCTCGATCCGCTGCACGAACGCGTCGATGGCCTCGAGGGCAGAGATCTCCCGGCGCGTGATCAAGGCGGCGAGGTGGACGGCGCCGAGCGACCAGAGCTCGTGCATCGGGACAGCATGCACCGGGTCGTCGGGCCGGCGCCGCCCGGCCGCGTGCGGCTGGGCTCCGCCCACCGCGAGCCGGAAGGAGCGCTGCGCGCCACGGCGCACAGAAACGTCCACGCTCTCCGTCCGACCGGTAGTGCCGGAGCTTCAACGATTCGTATCGACTGACCAGGTGCGGCGGCGGCGCTAGTGTCGCGATGTGGCGCTGATCGTCAAGGTGTACCTACGCCGAGCGTCAGGCGGCGTCGAGGAGTTCCCGGACGTCGACTCCGCGCGTGCCGCCGCGGTCCCTGGCGACGTCATCGGGAAAGGCCACCGGGGCGGCCACGTCGAGTACGAGATCGCGGTCGAGGACGGGTTCGTGGTCCAGGCGGATGGGTGGCGGCCCGGCCGTCCGATCTACCGGGGGGACTGACCCGGACGCTCGGCGAGCGCTCGGTGACGAGGAAGCAGTCGTGGTCTCCCGCGATCGGGTTGGCAGCGCCCCGGCAGTTCGACGCCGGCTCCGTGAAGACCGTGAACTCCGCCGACGTCCCGCGGACGAGATCGATCGCCACGAACAGCGCCACCCGGCGACCCGGAGGTAGCCTCGATCGATGACCTCCGTTCGTTTCGATCGTGCGGCGGAGTTCTACGACCGCACGCGAGCGGTCGACGACGCGGCGATGGCGAGGACGATCGAGCTGCTCGCCAGCGAGGTGCGGGGTCGCGGCCGCGTCCTCGAGGTGGGCGTCGGAACGGGCCTGCTGGCGCTCCCGCTCCACACGACCGGAGTGGACGTCTACGGCCTCGACATCTCGGCGCCGATGGTCGCCAAGCTCGTCGAGAAGGCGGGAGGCCGCGTTCCGTTCCCGATCGCGCTCGGGGATGCGACGGCGATGCCGTTCGCGGATGGGTGGTTCGGCGCCGCCTACCTGCGGTGGGTCCTTCATCTGATCCCCGACTGGCGCCGCGTGCTGGCCGAGGTCGTTCGCGTCGTGACCCCGGGCGGGATCTTCCTGGCGAGCCTCGGCGCCTACGGAGGTCCCCGCCTCGAGATCCAACGCCGGTTCGGCGAGATCACCGGCGTCCCCACGACGCCGGTGGGGCTGGCGTGGGGTGGCCAGGACGAGCTCGATGCCGAGATGCGGCGGCTCGGCGCCGCCGTCCGCGAGCTCGAGCCCGTCCGTCAGGACGGTGAGGAGACGATCCGGTCGTTCCTCGACGAGATCCGCGACAACCTCTTCTCCTGGACCTGGCGCGTCTCGGACGGCGTCCGGCTCGCCGCGGTCGAGGAGCTCGAGCGGTGGGCGGCGGATCGCTTCGGCGATCTCGACGCGTCGCGACGGTGGGAGCACGCCACCGTCTGGCGGGCGTACGACCTCGCCTGAGCATCCGGGCCCGCGACCAGCGAGTATCCTTTCCGGCCACCCGTCGCTCGCCCGGCCGAGGGCGTCATCGCAGGAGGAACGGATGCCGATCACCGAGGTCGAGAAGATCTGGATGGACGGCGAGCTCGTGGACTGGCACGAGGCCAGGGTCCATGTCCTCAGCCACGCGTTGCACTACGGCAGCGGGGTCTTCGAGGGCATCCGCGCGTACGAGACCTCGCGGGGCGCGGCGATCTGGCACCTCGAGGAGCACCTGAAGCGGCTGTTCCGCTCGGCCAAGCTCTACCACCTCGACATCCCGTACTCGATCGATGCGATCGGGCAGGCGATGAAGGACGTGATCCGCACGAACGGCCTGAACTCCTGCTACGTGCGGCCGCTCGTGATCCGTGGGTACGGCGAGATGGGCGTCAACCCGCTCAACGCGCCGGTCAACGTGATCATCGCGGTCTGGCCGTGGGGCGCGTACCTCGGCGAGGACGCGATCGAGCAGGGTGTCCGCATCAAGATTTCGTCCTGGCGCCGGAACTCGCAGAACTCGCTGCCGTCCAGCGCCAAGGCCACGGGCCAGTACATCAACGGGGTGCTCGCCAAGATCGAGAGCCTGAAATCCGGCTACGACGAGGCCATCATGCTCAACGAGGGTGGCTACCTCACCGACGGCTCGGGCGAGAACGTGTTCGTCGTGCGGGAGGGCGTCATCTCGACGCCGCGGACGCAGGCCGGCTGTCTCGACGGCATCACCCGGGGCAGCGTCATCACGATCGCGCGGGACCTCGGGTACGACGTGCGCGAGGAGGACCTCGTCCGGACCGACCTCTACAACGCCGACGAGGCGTTCTTCACCGGGACGGCGGCCGAGCTGACACCGATCCGTGAGGTCGACGACCGCGCGATCGGCGAAGGCACCCGAGGTCCGATCACGAAGGAGCTCCAGGGCGCGTTCTTCGCGGCGACGAAGGGCGAGACCGAGCGGTACGCGAGCTGGCTCTCGCACGTGAACGAGTGAGCGACGGGTCCGAGTTCCGGCTGCCGCGGACCGTCGTCCCGCGGCGCTACGACCTGACCCTGGAGCCGGATCTCGATGCGGCGACGTTCACGGGTGCCGAGGATGTCCAGGTCGAGATCCGCGAGCCGGTCTCCGAGATCGTCCTGAACGCCGACGATCTCGAGCTCGGGCCGGCGTGGCTCGAGCGTGGCGACGACCGCGTCGCCGTCACGGACGTCCGGCTCGACCGCGAACGGGAGCGCGCGACGCTCGCGCTCGAACGGGAGGCCGGCCCGGGGGAGTGGACGCTCCACGTCGAGTTCCGCGGGGTGCTCGACGACCGCATGCGTGGGTTCTATCGCTCGACGTACCGGACGGAGGACGGGACGCAGCGCACGATCGCGACGACGCAGTTCGAGTCGACCGACGCGCGCCGCGCGTTCCCGTGCTGGGATGAACCCGATCTCAAGGCCGTCTTCGGGGTGACCCTCGTCGTCGCCGACGGGCTGCTCGCGATCTCGAACGGACCGGAGATCGAGCGCTCCTCCGAGCCGGACGGCCGCGTCCGCGTCCGGTTCGAGGACACGATGCCGATGTCCACCTACCTCGCGGCCTTCGTGGTCGGCCCGCTCGCGGCGACCGATCCGGTGGATGTCGACGGCGTCCCGCTCCGGGTCGTCGCGCAGCCCGACCGGATGCATCTCGCGCCCTACGCGCTCGAGGTCGGCGCGTTCTGCCTCCGGTTCTTCGCCGAGTACTACGGGATCCCGTACCCGGACCGGAAGGTCGATCTCGTCGCCGTCCCGGACTTCGCGCAGGGCGCGATGGAGAACGTCGGGTGCATCACGTTCCGCGACAACGTGCTGCTCGTGGACCCGGACAAGGCGACGCAGCCGGAGCTCTCGGACGTCGCCGACGTGATCGCCCACGAGCTCGCGCACATGTGGTTCGGCGACCTCGTGACGATGCGGTGGTGGAACGGCATCTGGCTGAACGAGGCCTTCGCGACGTTCATGGAGATCCTCTGCGTGGACGCCTTCCGCCCCGACTGGGAACGGTGGACATCGTTCCTGCGGACCCGTTCGGTCGCGTTCGAGATCGACGCGCTCGAGAGCACTCGGCCGGTCGAGTACGAGGTCCGCTCGCCGGACGACGCCGCAGGGATGTTCGACGTCCTCACGTACACGAAGGGCGCCGCGGTGCTACGGATGCTCGAGCAGTACCTCGGCGCCGAGCGCTTCCGCGACGGGATCCGCAAATACCTGGCGGACCACCGCTACGGCAACACCGAGACCCACGACCTGTGGGACGCGATCGAGAGCGCGACCGGCGAGCCGGTCCGGCGGATCATGGACGGCTGGATCTGGCAGGGTGGGTACCCGATCGTGACCGCCTCCGCGTCGGAGGGGACGACGCGGCTGTCGCAGCGGCGGTTCCTCCTCGGAGGCGGCGAGAGCGACGCGACCTGGGACGTCCCGATGGTGGTGCGTCGCGGCGGCTCGCGCTCGTCCGTCCTGATCGAGGCCGGTGGCGCCGACCTCGACACGCAGGAGGGCGACCTGCTCGTCGTCAACGCGGACGCCTACGCGTTCGCGCGCGTCCGGTACGACGGCGCGCTGCTCGAGCGGATCGCCGCGTCGCTCGGCGAGCTGTCCACGGACGAGCGGACGCAGCTCGTCGACGACGCGTGGGCCGCGGTGGTCGCCGGTCATGCAGACGCGGGGGAGTGGTTCCGGTTCGCGGCGTCGTTCGCGGACGAGACCGAGCTGCCGGTCTGGCAGGCGCTGATCCAGGGGTTCGGGTGGGCGGACCGCCTGCTCGACGGGGCGCCGCGCGAGCACCTGCGGGCGTGGGTGCGTGCGTTGCTGTCGCCGGCCCTCGAGCGGATCGGCTGGGAGCCCCGTGACGGCGAGCGCGACCTCGTCCGATCGCTCCGCGGGACGCTGCTCTCGGCCGTCGCGATCCTCGGTGCCGAGCCGAACGCGCACGCGCTCGCCCGCGAGATCGAGAAGGAGGCGCGCGCCGGCGAACCCGCAGATCCCTCGCTCGCCGCGGCCGCGGTCGGGATCGTCGCGGCGGGCGGCGGCGTCGAGGAGTACGAGACGTTCCTCGGCGCCCGGAAGACGGCGCCGACACCGCAGGAGCAGCTGCGGTACCTGTACGCGCTCTCGGACTTCCGCGATCCGGTCCTGCTCGAGCGGACGATCTCGATGACGCTCACCGACGAGGTGCGGCCCCAGAACGTCCCCGGTGTCGTCGCGCGGTCGCTCGCGAACCGCGATCACGGCGACGTCGCCTGGCGGTTCCTCACCGAGCATTGGGACGAGGTCGTCGGTCGCATCGCTCCGTCGACGGTCGTGTACCTGGTGATGGGCGCCCGCTACCTGACCGCGCCCGAGCTCGTCGAGGAGACGGAGGCGTTCTTCGCCGAGCATCCGATCCCGCAGGCGGCGCTCCAGCTCCGCCAGACGCTCGAGAGCCAGAAGGTCTTCGCGGACCTCAGGCGCCGTGCCGTCCCGCAGCTCCAGACGTTCTTCAGCGCCCCGCGCTAGCGGCGTCGGTCTCCTGCGCGGCGAACAACCACGACCCGTCGGTGTTCCCTCCGCAGACGACCACGACGACCCGCTCCTCGGGGTCCGGGCGGTAGCGGCCGGTGAGCAACGCCGCGAACGCCGCGGCCCCGCCGGGCTCCGCGAGCACACGGGTCCGCTCCCACAGTGCGCGCTGCGCGTCCCGGATCGCGTCGTCGGGGACGAGGATCACGTGCTCGACGTACCGAGAGCAGACCGAGAACGACACGTCGCCCGCGCGGCGCGCGCCGAGGCTGTCGGCGGCGTACCCGCCGACCTCGACGGGCGTCGGTCGACCGACGCGCAGCGCCTCGGACATCGTCGGGCACAGGTCGGGCTCGACGCCCACCACGCGCGCGTCCCCCGCGTACCACCCGGCGATCCCGCCGATGAGCCCGCCTCCGCCGATCGCGACGAGGACCGTCTCGACCTCGTGGACCTGGTCCGCGAGCTCGGCGGCGATCGTCCCCTGACCGGCGACCACCTCGGGCTGATCGAAGGGATGCATCACGAGCCCGCCCGTTTCCTCCGCGCGTCGCGCGAGCGCCGTCTGGGCGTCGTCGTAGAAGCCGGGCACGAGCGTGACCTCCGCACCCGCCTCGCGGATCCTCCGCGCCTTGATCGGCGGTGAGGACTCGGGCACGAAGATCTCCGCGCGATGCCCGAGCTCCCGGGCGGCGTGTGCGACCGCGAGACCGAAGTTGCCGCCGGACGCCGCGATCACGCCCGCCTCCGGAACGCTCGAGGACAGCATCTTGTTGAAGGCGCCGCGCGGCTTGAACGAACCCGTGTGCTGGAGGAGCTCGAGCTTGAGGACGATGTCGCCCGGCAGGCCGAACGCGCCGCGCTCCAGACGCAGGACCGGCGTCGTCCGCACGTGCCCGGCGATGCGGGTCCGAGCCTCGTCGACGTCCTGCGGGGTCACGATCGGGGCATCCACGGTCCGCGCATGCAACCAGGCGCGCCTCGGCTTGACACACCGAAACGGGCCCCCATACGTTCGGGTCCGAACGACCTGCGTTCCCGCAGGTCGCGGATCCTTGGGAGGTCCCACGGCAACGACCGCGGTCGTCGAGGGCGTCGAGGTCTCCACGCAGCACTGGATCGGCGGCGAGCGCGTCGCGTCCGCCGACGCGTTCGCGGACATCTCGCCGATCGACGAGTCTCCGCTCGCCGAGATCGCCCGGGGGACCGCCGACGACGCCGCGCGCGCCGTCGACGCCGCTCGAGCCGGAGCCAAGACCTGGGGAGATCGCTCGGCGAAGGAGCGCGCCGAGGTCCTGCATCGGATCGCGGATCTCGTCGAGCAGCGGGTGCCGCAGCTCGCCGCGGTCGAGACGCGGGACAACGGATCGTTGCTCCGATCGATGCGGAACTCGGTGATGCCACGCGTCGCTCGGAACTTCCGGTTCTTCGCCGACCAGCTCACCGAGCTCGACGAGTCGTTCGAGATGGATGGGTTCCGCAGCCGCACGGAGTGGGATCCGAGCGGCGTCACCGTGGTGATCACCCCGTGGAACGCGCCGCTGATGCTCGCGACGTGGCGGGTCGCGCCGGCGCTCGCCGCCGGCAACGCGGTGGTCCTGAAGCCGCCGGAGTGGGCGCCGCTCACCGCCTCGATGCTCGCCGACCTCACGCGGGAGGCCGGCCTGCCCGACGGCGCCTTCAACGTGGTCCAGGGCATCGGCGAGGAGGCGGGCGCCGCGCTGACGGGGCATCCCGACGTCGATCGGATCGCGTTCACGGGCTCGATCGAGACCGGGAAGATCGTCGCGCAGGCCGCCGCCGGCAACCTCACGCCGGTCTCGCTCGAGCTCGGCGGGAAGTCTCCCTTCGTCGCCTTCGCCGACGCGGATCTCGACGCGGTCGTCAAGCAGGCGGTGAACCAGTTCGACAACGCGGGCCAGGTCTGTCTCGCCGGCACCCGGCTGATCGTCGAGCGATCGATGCACGACGCGTTCCTCGAACGTCTCACCGAGGCCGTCGGCGCGATCGTGCAGGGCGACCCCCGCGACGAGGGGACGGACCTCGGGCCACAGATCACCCGCGAGCACTTCGCGCGCGTGGACGGGTTCGTCCGGCGCGCGAGGGACGAGGGCGCTCGCCCGGTGTTCGGCGGCGGGCCGAACGAGGACCTCGGCGGGCTCTACTACCTGCCGACGCTGTTCGAGGACGTCCCCGACGAGGCGGAGGTCCTCCGCAAGGAGGTCTTCGGTCCGGTCCTGACGTTGCAGACGTTCGAGACCGAGGACGAGGCGATCGACCTGGCGAACCGGACGGAGTACGGGCTGGCGGCGATCCTCTACACCGGCGACCGGGGCCGGGCCGATCGCGTCTCGGGCCGCATCGTCGCCGGGACCGTCTGGGTCAACTGCTTCTTCGTCCGCGACCTCCGCGCCCCGTTCGGCGGAGCGAGATCCTCCGGCGTCGGCCGCGAGGGCGGCGTGTACAGCTTCGACTTCTATTCGGACGTGAAGAACGTGTGCTCGGCGCCGTGGGCGTGAGCGCGATGAGGGGAGGGTCCCGACATGGGTGAGGTGGTGGGCGCGGCGCTCGTCGCGCACGTCCCGACGATCATGCTGCCGGAAGAGGTCCGTCTCGAGATCAACGAAGGCAAAGAGATCACGCTCGTCCCGGGGCTGCGCCGGATCAAGAGCGAGAAGCTCGATGCCCTGAAGCCGGACGCCGTCATCGTGTTCGACACGCACTGGGAGTCGACGTTCGAGCACATCGTGACGTCGCACGACCGCCGGCAGGGGAAGTTCACGAGCCACGAGCTCCCGCGCGGGATGAAGCAGATCCCGTACGACATGCCGGGCGATCCCGAGCTCGCGAAGCTGATCGCGGCGCAGGCCGACGGGCGCGACGACTGCTGGATCCTCGCGAACGACGACCCGTACCTGCCGATCTTCTACGGGACGGTGAACATCTGGACGTTCCTCGGCGACCCGGACACGGCGTGGCTGAGCGTCGCGCTCAACCAGTGCTGCACCACCGAGGACTTCTTGCTGTTCGGTGAGCTGATCGGCAACGCGATCCGCGAGAGCGACAAGCGCGTCGTGCTGCTCGCGAGCGGCGGGATGACGCACCGGTTCTTCGACTTCCAGGATCTCCGCAGGCGCGAGAGCCAGAAGGCCCCCGACAACATCTACGACCGTCGGTACTACGACGCCGACATGAAGGTCCTGAGCATGATGGAACGAGGCGATCACGGCGGGATCATCGACAACATGCCGGAGTACCGGAAGGCGTATCCCGAGGGCCACTTCGGCCACTACCTGATGATGGCGGCCGCGATCGGCGGTCGATCGTGCACCGCGCCCGGCGAGCGTTTCAGCGAGTACGAGGCGAGCGTAGGCACGGGCCAGGTGCACGTCTGGTTCGACCAGCCCTCAGGAGGCTGGACCGCCTAGGTCCGGCGCGGTAAGAACCGCGCAGCAACCGCATCACGACGAGAGGGGGGAGTCGTGGCAGACACGATGACGCCGCCACCACCGATGGCGAGCGGCGACATGGGCGAGGGGTACGAACGGCTCGGTGGCAAGAAGCTGAGCCTCATCGACGTCCTCGCGCAGTCGGTCGGCTTCATGGGACCGGTCTTCAGCGCCGCGTTCATCATCCCGCTGATCATCGGTGTCAACGCGGCCGCGCGAGGCGCCGGAACGTCGGCCCCGGTGTCGGTGCTGCTCGCGGCGATCGGGGTGTTCGCCCTCGGATGGATCGTCGCCCAGTACGCCAAGCGGATCCACGCGGCCGGCTCGCTGTACGACTACGTCTCGAACGGCCTCGGACGCACGATCGGCGCCGCGGCGGGGTGGCTCTACTACGCCGGCACGATCATCCTCACCGTCGGGCTCGGGGTGCTGCTCGGGGGCTACGTCCACGACAACCTGTGGCCGACGCTCTTCAACGGCGAATCACCGTTGCCCACCTGGCTGTGGGACGTGATCCTCGCCGCGGGACTGTTCGCGGTGCTGTACTTCGGTGTTCAGATCTCGACGCGCGTGCAGCTGACGCTCGCGCTCATCTCGATCGCCGTCGTCCTGATCTTCTTCGTCACGGTCATCGCCGACGCGTCCAACGACCTGGGAACCGCCTTCGATCCGACGCCGACGCCGGGGGGATTCAGCGGCGTCCTGTTCGGGGTGCTGTACGGCGTGCTGATCTTCGTCGGCTTCGAGACGGCGGCGAACCTCGCGGAGGAGACGGCGGAGCCGAAGCGCTCGATCCCCAAGGCCGTCCTCGGCGCGGTGGTGATCGTCTCGTTGTTCTACCTGATCGCGTCGTACGCGGAGGTCGCAGGGTTCGCGTTCGACCTCGGGGTCATCACGAGCGAGGAGGTCTCCGGAGCCCCACTGTTCGCGCTCGGCGCGCCCGGATCGCCCGTCGGGTCGGAGTTCTGGTTGAAGGTCCTGCTGGTCGTCGTCTTCCTGGACATGCTCGCGGTGTACGTCGGAGCTGCCGTCGCGTCGACACGCGGCACGTTCGCGATGGCCCGGGATCGACGCCTCCCGGGTGCGCTCGCGACGGTCGCTCGGAAGTACGGGACGCCGATCGGTGCGATCGTGCTGCTGATGGCGATGCAGGCGGTGCTCATCATCGTCTCCGAGTTCGTGGACGAGACGTTCCTCGGGCTTCCCGGCTTCCCGCACTACTTCTCGATCTTCATCTGGTGCTCGACGTTCGGTGGGTTCGCGCTGCTCGTCGTCTACCTCTTGATGTCGGTCGGCGCGCTTCGAGGGCTCGCCGGCGGCGAGGGGTTCGGCGGGATCGTGATCGCCGCGATCCTCGGGATCGCGATCACCGCGGCCGGCATCTTCGGCTCGTTCTACAAGGTCACGAGCCCGACGCTCATCGCTCCGTGGGCAGCGGTGGTCTGGTTCGCGCTGGGTCTCGTCTACATGACGATGGTGCGCGGCCGCGAGCCGGCCGCGCAAGCGCTCGGCGACCTCCACTCGGACGCGACGGTCACGCGTTAGGGACGTGAGGGACGGGGCGGCGCGTCCGGCGTCGCCCCGCCTCGTCCTCATCCTCAGCGAGAACTGGACGCTCGTCCCGCCGCACGACCTCCGCGCGGTCGTCGCGATGGCCGTCGAGGCAGAGACCGCGGGGTTCGACGGCGTGATGGTGAGCGAGCACGTCGCGCTGGGTCCGGGCGCCGACTCGCAGGGTCTCCCGGAGAACCCGCGAGACTACGCGCTGCCCGGGAACCAGGACCCGGCGATGCCGTGGCCGGATCCGCTGCTCTTACTCTCGGCCGTCGCGTCCGCGACGAGCCGGATCCGATTGATCGTCGCGTCGATCATCCCGCCGCTCCGTCATCCCGTCGCGCTCGCGAAGCAGCTCGCGACGCTCGACCTATTGAGCGAGGGCCGTCTGGTCGTCCAACCGACCGTCAGCTGGCACCGTCCCGAGTACGAGGCGCTCGGCGTCCCGTTCGAGCGCCGCGGCGAGCTCCTGGACGAGCACCTCGCGGCGTGGCGCGTGTTGTGGCGCGACACGCCCGCGAGCTTCTATGGACGGCACTACCGGTTCGACGACGTGTACCTCGAGCCGAAGCCGACGCGGCCGGAGGGACCGCCCCTGTGGTTCGGCGGGAGCACGGTGCACGAGCGGCTCCTGCGACGGCTCGGGGAGTTCGGCAGCGGGTTCGACCACCTGGGCACCGTCACGGACGAGGATCTCGAGCGGGTCTCCGCGGCGATGCGCGCGAGCGGCCGCGACCCGGCCGAGCTCGAGCTCGTGGGCGGGACCCGCGGGCGATTCCCCGACGCCGACTCCGTCGCCGACCTCGACGAGGCGCTCGCGGTCGTGCCGGGGCAGCTCGGTCGCGGGTTCACCACGATCTGCATCAAGCCGAGCCAGTTCGTCGACGACGTCGACGATCTTCCCGCCTTCCTGCGGCGAACCGTCGAGATCGTCGGGTCGACATCGTGAGCCGCATGATCGTCACGAGCGTCGCGACGCTCCTCGCGGTGTGGTGCCTGTCGGCGTGCGACGGCGATGCCGAACGCGGCCCGACTCCGTCTATCGGCGAGCCGGACCCTCCGGGCGCGGGCGCGACGAGCCCGGCGGGGCCGTCCGAAGGGCGGTCGTACACGAACCCCGTCCACGACCATCTGGCCCCCGATCCCGCCGTGATGCGGGACCACGACGGCACGTTCTACGCGTACACGACCCAGAGCGAGTACGACGGCGAGCTCGTGCACGTGCCCGTGCTGCGCTCACGGGATCTCGTGCACTGGCGGTTCTTGGGGGACGCGCTGCCGGAGTACCCGCGGTGGGGTGGTGAGGAGACGTGGGCGCCGCACGCGTTCCGCGGCCCCGACGGTCGGTACGTCCTGTACGTCTCGGTGCGCTCCGAGACGCTCGGCGTGATGCAGGTGGTCGCCGCGGTCGCGGACCGACCCGGAGGTCCGTTCGCGCCCGCCGGCGGTCCGCTCCTCGAACCCACCGACGAGACGATCGATCCGTTCGTCCTGCGGACGGGGGACGGCGAGCTCTTCTTCTACTGGAGCGTCGACAACACGGTCCGGGTCCGGCGCCTCCTCGATGACGGGCTGGGGCTGAGGGGCCCTTCGGAGGTCGTGCTCGTCCATATCGGTGAGGAGGGCACCGGCTACGACAGCGTCGTCGAGGGTGCCTGGGTCATCGAGCACGAGGGAGCCTTCTACCTGTTCACGTCCGGCGACATCTGTTGCGGCGAGGACGCGCACTACGCCGTCTCGGTCGCGCGGAGCTCGTCGCCGATGGGACCGTTCGAACGGAACCCGGCGAACCCGATCCTGTCCGCCAACGCCGACTTCTTCGCTCCGGGACACAACTCGGTCGCGACCGACGACGCGGGCGACGACTGGATCGTCTACCACGCGATGCATGCCGGCACCACGACGTACGACCGCGTGATGCTGATCGATCGGATCCGTTGGGTCGACGGATGGCCGGTGGTCGACGGGACCGGCACCCCGTCGGCCGAACCCCGGCGGGCGCCGCGGGTCCGCGCTCCCTGATCCTGGCGAGCGGCTACGGCCGGACGTACGCCGTCTTCACCGTGGTGAAGAACTCGATCGCGTACCGCCCCTGCTCACGGCTGCCCTGGCTCGACGCCTTCGTCCCGCCGAACGGTACGTGGAAGTCGACGCCCGCGGTCGGGAGGTTGACCGTCACGATCCCGGCCTGCAGCCCGTCGCGGAACCGGGCGGCGCGGCCGAGCGACGTCGTGCACACGCCGGCGGACAGGCCGAACGGTGTGTCGTTCGCGACCGCGAGCGCCTCGTCGTCGTCGCCGACCTCGAGGACCGTCGCGACCGGCCCGAAGATCTCCTCCCGGTTGACCCGCATGTCGTTCTTCGTGTTGACCAGCACGGCGGGCGAGAGGAAGAAGCCGTCCGTGTCGAGCTCGAGCCGTTCGCCTCCGCACGCGACCTCGGCGCCCTCGTCGACACCGATCCGGAGGTACTCCTCGTCCTGGCGGAACTGCGACTCGTCGACCACCGGACCGATCTGGGTCTCCGGGTCGAGCGCGTGGCCGACGCGGAGGGCGCGCGTCGCCTCGACCAGCCGGTCGACGAAGACGTCGTGGATCCCCGACGTCGCGATCAGCCGTGAGCTCGCCGTGCACCGCTGCCCCGTCTGGAAGAACGCGCCTTGGACCGCGCAGTCGACCGCGATATCGAGGTCCGCGTCGTCGAGGATCACGAGCGGGTTCTTGCCGCCCATCTCGAGCTGCACGCGAGCGAACCGCTCGGCGCCGGCGAGCGCCACCTGACGCCCGACCGCCTGTGACCCGGTGAACGAGACACCACGGACGTTGGGATGCTGGACCAAGCGGTCGCCGACCGTCGAGCCGCCGCCGTTCACGAGGTTGAACGTCCCCGGAGGCAGCCCCGCGCGCGAGAGGATCTCCGCGAGCGCCCACGCCGTCGCCGGAACCAGCGCCGCGGGCTTGAACACCACGGCGTTGCCGAACGCGAGCGCCGGCGCGATCTTCCACGCGGGGATCGCGATCGGGAAGTTCCACGGCGTGATGATCCCGACCACGCCCAGTGGCTCGCGCAGGACGTCGACGTCGACCCCGGGCCGCACCGATCGCACGTGCTCGCCGGGGATCCGCAGGGCCTCGCCCGCGAAGAACTTGAAGATCCACGCCGCTCGCTGGACCTCGGCGACGCCTTCCGCGCGCGGCTTGCCCTCCTCGCGCGAGAGGAGCTCGCCGAGCTCGTCGGCGCGCGCGGCGAGCTCGGTCCCGACGAGCTCCAGTGCCGTGAACCGCTCGGCGGGCGTAGCCGCGGCCCAGCTCCGCTGCGCGGCCAGCGCCGCCTCGACGGCGTCATCGACCTGACCCGCGTCGCCGATCGCGAACTCGCCGATGACGTCGGAGCGATCCGAGGGGTTCACGTCGGGGGCCGTCGTCGAGCCGTCGACGGCGACGCCACCGACGAAGTTCGGATACGTCACGGTCGCCCCCTGTGGCAGGTCCGGTCCATCGATCGAGGGTAGAAGACACGGGCGCCGAGCGTCGGGGTCAGATCACCTCGAAGTACCGGCGGCGCTCCCACTCGGTGACGCTCTCGGGGGCGAGGAAGCGCTCCCATTCCCAGCGGCCGGCCTCGGCGTAGTGGGCGGTGACCTCCTTGCCGAAGGTCTCCGCGACGAACGCGCTGTCCCGGAACGCGGCGACCGCGTCGCCGAGCGTCGCGGGGATCGGCGGCACCTCGCGCTCGAAGTCCCAGCCCTCGAGCGGCTCGCCCGGGTCGGTGCCCTCGTCGAGCCCCGCCCGCGCGCTCGCGAGGACGCCGGCGACCGCGAGGTACGGATCGACGTCCGCGCCGGGGACCCGCCACTCGAGCCGGGTTCCGTGCTCGCCCTCGGGCAGGACGCGGCACGAGACCATCCGGCTGTCGAACCCCCACGAGATCCCGTTGCCGGAGAACTCGCCGCTCGTGGTGCGCCGGTACGAGTTGACCGTCGGCGCGTAGAACAGCATCAGATCGGACGCGTGCGCGAGGACGCCGCCGAGCGCGTGACGCAAGGAGCCCGACACTCCCCGGTCCGCGTCCGCGTCGTGGAAGACGTTCCGGCCGTCGCCGTCGACGATCGAGAGGTGCACGTGGCACGAAGAGCCGGTGGTGTCGCCGAACGGCTTCGCCATGAAGGTGACGGCCATGCCCTCGCGCTCGGCCATCGCGCGGAGCGCGAGCTTGAACAGCAGATGGCGATCGGCCATCTCGAGCGCATCGGTGTGCTCGAGGTTGATCTCCCACTGGCCGAGGCCCCACTCGACCTGGCTCGTGAGCGGGTGCAGCTCCGAGCGTTCGAGCGCGTCGCGGACGCTCGAGAAGAAACCTTCGAAGCGATCGCCGGCCGCGATCGTGTAGTCGGCGCGGGCGAGCGTGGTCGGCTCGAGCGTCTCGAACCCGTTGCGGCGCCCGTCGTCGTAGGTCCCGCGGTACATCGCGAACTCGAGCTCGGTGGCCACCTGTGGTCGCAGCGAGCGGTCGGCGAACCGTTCGATCTGCCGACGGAGGATCGTGCGCGGGGCGACGTCGACGACGTCGTCCGAGCCCAGCTCGACGAAGTCGGCGACCACGATCGCGGTGCGGTCGAGCCATGCCGCCGGTCGCAGCGTCGAGAGGTCGGGCATCAGGCGCACGTCGTGCCACCCCGTGTGATGTCCCGTGTACGCCTGCACCGGACCGGGCCACTGGTCGACGTCCCAGCCGAGGACACAGGAGCTGAGCGCGATGCCCTCGTGCTGCAGGCGGCGGAAGACGCTCGTCGAGACCCGTTTGCCGACGGGGCGGCCGCTGACGTCGGCGCTCGTCACGACGACGGTCGAGAACCCCTCGCGCTCGAGATCTTCGGCGGCGAGCGGCGCGCTCATCGGGTCATCCATCCGCCGTCGACCGCCAGTTGCGTCCCGGTGATGAACGACGCGTCGTCGGAGAGCAGGAACGATGCGGCCGCCGCCACGTCCTCGGGCTCGCCCACCCGGTCGACCAGGAGGCGTTGCGACATGAAGGCCCACGCCTCGGGGGAGCGGAGGTCGCCACCGGGGATGAACGAGGTCGCGATCGGGCCCGGCGCCACCGCGTTCACACGGATCCGCCGGTGCGAGAGCTCGACCGCGAGCGCCTTCGTCAGCATCTTCACGCCGCCCTTGCTCGCGTTGTAGTGGACCTGGGGATGGCCCATCGAGGACACGACCACCTCGGACTCGATCGTGGACATGTTCACGATCGCGCCGCCACCCGCCTCGCCGATCGCCGGGGCGACGGCGCGCGTCACGAGGTACATCCCCTTCAGGTTCGTGTCGAGGACGAGGTCCCACTCCTGCTCCTCGAGCTCGTCGAGCGCGGACATGCGAACCAGGCCGGCGTTGTTCACGAGGTACCGGAGCGTCCCGAACGCCTCGAGCGCGCCGTCGCGCGCGGCCTCGATCTGCGCGCGCTCGCGCACGTCGGCCGCGAACGCGACCGTTCGTCCGCCCGCGTCGGCGATCGCCGAAGCGGTCTCCTCGGCCGCCTCGAGCCGCACGTCGACGACCGCGACCGACGCGCCTTCGCTCGCGAGGCGCATCGCGATCGCCCGTCCGATGCCCGATCCCGCGCCGGTCACGAGCGCGCCGCGCCCCGCGTGATCGAAGCTCACGGCGCGACCTCCTCGTCGAACAGGATGCCCCCGAGATCGACGGCGCTCTGGCCGCCGTCCGCGACGAGGACCGCCCCCGTCACGATCGAGGCCTCGTCGCTCGCGAGGAAGAGCGCGCACCGCGCGATCTCCTCGGCGGTCGCGGGCCGGCGGAGGGGTGCATGCGCGGTCGCGAGGGCGTAGGCGTCCTCGCGCGAGACGCCCCGCGAGTCGGCGATCTCGTTCATGCCCTCGTCACCCATCGGCGTGACGACCCAGCCGGGGCAGAGCACGTTCGCGCGGACGCCGCGCGGCCCGAAGTCGACGGCGAGGGAACGAGCCAGCCCGAGCAGCCCGGCCTTCGTCGTCGCGTACGCGACCGAGTCCGCCGACGCGAAGAGGCCCATCACGCTCGAGACGAGCACGACCGAACCACCGCCGCGCGCGAGCATCGAGGGCAAGGCCTCGCGAGCGATCCGCATGGGCGAGGACAGATTCACGTCGAGGACGCGCTGCCAGGCCTCGTCGGTGATCTCCAGCGTGTCGTGACCCTCGCCCGTGCCGGCGTTCGCGACCACGACGTCGACGCCGCCGAATCGCTCGAGGGTGCCCTCGATCACGCGTGCAGCGTGCGACGGATCCGTCGCGTCGGCGGGCACGGCGTGGCCGTCGATCGCCCGCGCGACGTCCTCGAGGGGTTCCCGGCGGCGTCCCGTGACCACCACGCGGGCGCCCTCGGACGCGAAGAGGCGGGCGGTGGCCGCGCCGATCCCCGTCGCACCTCCGGTGACGACCGCGACCTTCCCTTCGAGGCGCATGCGCCGTTTGCCCCCTGCGTCCGGTCGGCGGAAGATACCGGACCGCTCGAGGAGGCGCGTCCGCGCGAGGAGGCCGAACGACGTGGCGAACATGCAGCCGCTCCGACGCGAGGACCATCCCGAGCTCGAGGAGCTGTTCCGCCTCTACGACGAGTCGATGACGTTCGTGCCGAACAGCCTGTTCACGATGGCCCGCCGTCCCGAGATCCTGCGGGCGTTCAGCGAGCTGATCACGCAGATCTGGCGGACCGGCACGGTGCCCGTCGGGCTCAAGCCGCTGATCGCCATCGTCGCGAGCACCGCCGCGGGCTGCCGGTACTGCCAGGCGCACGAGACGGTCGACGCGAAGCTCCGCGGGGTCGACCAAGCGAAGATCGCCGAGATCTGGAACTTCGAGCGCTCGCCGCTCTACGACGACGCCGAGCGCGCCGCCCTGAGGTTCGCGCGCGACGCGAGCGTCGTGCCGAACGCCGTCACGCCGCAGCATTTCGAGGACCTGCGCGAGCACTGGGACGAGGGTGAGATCGTCGAGATGCTCGCGGTGATCGGGCTGTTCGGCTTCCTGAACCGGTGGAACGACTCGATGGCGACCGATCTCGAGGACATCCCCGATGCGTTCGCCGGCTCGACCATCGGGACGCACGGCTGGGAGCCCGGGAAGCATCGGACGGCGCCGTGAGCTCGACGACCACGGTCGGCGAGACGGTCACGCTCGAGGAGCTCGAGCGCGACCCGTATCCGGTCTACGCGCGGCTGCGGGACGAGGAACCCGTCTCGTGGGTGCCCGCGGTGCAGCTCTGGCTCGTGACGCGGTACGACGACGTGCGCTCCGTCGACCAGACCCCCGACCTCTTCACCGGCGCGACGGACCCGTCGACGCTCAACCGGACGATGGGCGTCAACATGCTCGGCTCCGAGGGCGAGGACCAGCGACGGATCCGCCGGGTGCTCGAGCCCCCGTTCCGACCGCGCGACGTCGAGGAGCGGACGCAGGGCATGATCCCGGCGCTCGCGCACGAGCTGATCGACCGGTTCGAAGGCCGAGGGGAGTGCGATCTCTTCACCGAGTTCGCGGACCCGATGTCCGTGCGATCGCTGCGGTTCATGCTCGGGCTCGACGAGGTGCCGTGGGAGGACCTCCTCCGGTGGAACCGGGGGATGATGCCCGGCCTCGCGAACTTCGAGGGCGATCCCGTCAAGCAGGCGCCGGCCGACCGCGCGAGCGCGGAGCTCGGCGACGCGATCGAACGCGTCCTCGATCGCGTCGAGCGCGAGCCCGACGGCTCGGTCCTGTCGTGGATGGCGCATCGCGAGGGCGAGGACGCGATGACGCGCGCGGAGATCGTCGCGAACACGAAGCTGATGTTGAGCGGTGGTCTCCAGGAGCCGCGCGACGTGATCGCGCTGATGATGCACGCGCTCGGGACGCACCCCGAACAGCTCGAAGCGGTGCGCGCCGATCGGAAGCTGATCAAGGCGGCGGTCGAGGAGACGCTGCGGTGGGCCGGCCCCGTGGGGACGTCGACGCGGCAGGCGACGCGGGCGACGGAGCTCTCGGGCGTCGAGCTGGCCGAGGGCGCCCTGATCGGGGCGGTGCTCTCGAGCGCGAACCGCGACCCTCGCCGTTTCACCGACCCCGACCGCTTCGACGTCCACCGGAAGGAGGGCGCGCACCTTGCGTTCGCTGCCGGGACACATTTCTGCCTCGGCGCGTGGTTCGGACGCCACCTCGCGCGCGTCTCGCTCGAGATCCTGCTCGACCGCCTGCCGAACGTCCGGCTGGATCCGGAGCGTCCGGCGACGCTGCGCGGATGGGAGTTCCGCGCGCCCGACTCGACGTGGATCGTATGGGACGCATGACGGCGAGGACACCCGCGCGCGCTGAGGTCGTCGGCTCGTTGCTCCGGCCGCCCGCGCTCAGGGCGGCGGTGAACGCGTTCTACGAGATCGGCCATTCCGCCGTTCTGCCCGAGGAGCGCGCGAAGGACCGGACGGCGCTTCGCGAGCGCGAGGACGAAGCGATCCGCCAAACCGTCCGACGACAGATCGACCTCGGGCTCGACGTCGTCACCGACGGCGAGTTCCGTCGGTGGATGTTCCTGAACTCGTTCTACGACGCGGTCGAGGGATTCCGGACCGACAACGTCGTCCGCTTCCGCAACCGGCGTGGCGAGGAGGTTCCGCTCTCCGTCCACGAGATCGTCGA
>DASPIF010000378.1:0-12632 GCA_035629255.1 Actinomycetota bacterium
CCGCCGGGTCCCGTCGGGCTACGAGCTGATCGCCGGGGAGCGGCGACTCCGCGCGGCCAAGAAGGCGGGTCTCGCGACGATCCCCGCGGTGGTCCGAGAGAGCGACGACGCGGAGTCGCTCCGCGAAGCGCTGATCGAAAACATCCACCGTGAGGACCTCAACCCGGTCGAGCTGGCCGAGGCGTTCCGGGAGCTGCTCGAGGAGCTCGGGCTCAAGCAGGAGACGCTCGCGGAGCGTCTCGGTATGTCTCGGTCACACATCGCGAACACGATCCGTCTGCTCCAGCTGCCGGCCGACGTGCAGCGCCTCGTCGCGGAAGGGAAGATCCAGGCAGGTCATGGCCGCGCGCTCCTGTCGCTCGCCGATGCCGAGGCGCAATCGACCCTCTCGGTCAGGATCGCGGCCGAAGAGCTCTCGGTGCGCGAGGTCGAGGAGCTCGTCCGGAACTACCTTGAGCACCCGGCCGGGGCGGACCCGGACGCCAAGGCGGCGCTGTCGAAGGCACCCGCCGCGCCGTCGCAGTCGAGTCCGCTCGGCGAGGTCGAGGAGCTGCTCTCCGAGCAGCTCGCGACCCGCGTCACGATCCAGATGGGGGGCGGTCGCAAGCGCGGGAAGGTCGTGATCGAGTTCGGCTCCGCCGACGATCTCGAGCGCATCGTGTCCGAGATCGTCGGCAGCGGGCCTGGCCTCGCTCCCGGCTAGCGCCGACCTCCACTCAAGCTTCACCCCAGCGGCGCGACGACCTCGTCCGCGAGCAGCTCGATGTGCTCGAGGTCGTCGAACAGCTCATCGTTGAGGATGAAACGCTCGACCCCGGCGTCCCGATAGCGCCCGATCGTGTCGATCGCCTGGTCGACGGTGCCGAGCACGCAGTCACGCGAGATGTCCTCGAGGTACCGATCGAACGGGCCGGCGCTCGGATCCGCAGCGTGCACGACACGTGCCCGATCACGCCACTCCCTGTCGGTGCGCCCGATGACGAACCAGGTCATGAACGACATCGTGAGGGAACCGGGGTCGCGTCCGGCCGCCGCGGCAGCATCCCGTACTCGATCGAACGCCTCGCGGACCTCCTGCGGCGTCCCGCCGACACGATTGAACTCGTCGCCCCAACGCGCGACGAGTCGGGCGATCCGCGCGCCGCCCTTGCCGCCGATCACGATCGGCGGGTGGGGGCGCTGGACCGGCTTCGGCCGCAGTCGCGAGTCCTCGAGGTTGGTGAACCGCCCCTCGAACGAGAAGCGGTCGTCGGACCACATGCGGTGCACGATCTCGAGGTGCTCCTCGAGCATCGAGAACCGCTCGCCGGTCGGCGGGAACGGGATGCCGTGTGCCCGATGCTCGCCCTCCCACCATCCGGCGCCGAGCCCGAGCTCCACGCGTCCGCGCGAGACGTGGTCGACGGTCGTCACGATCTTCGTCAGCACGCCGGGGAGGCGGAACGTGACCGGGGAGACCATCGTCCCGAGGCGCAGGCGCTCGGTCCTTGCCGCGAGCGCCGAGAGCAGCGTCCACGCGTCCGCCGAGCCGCGAGGGTCGTTCGCGCCCTCGCCGTAATGGTCGGACGTGAAGATCCCCTCGGCGCCGACGCGCTCGCAGGTCTTGGCGATCGCGAGCCACTGGTCCCACGTCACGCCCTCTTGGCCCTCGAGCATCAGGCACCAACGCATCGCCGCTCCGTTCGGTCGTCGGGTGTTGGCTACGATACGAGGGTGCACGCTCCCGAGCCCGAGGAGATCCGTCGCGCCACGAAGGCGCTCGGGCTCGGCGTGGTCCTCGGGTTGCTCATGGCCGTCGTGCGGCGACGCGGCTGACGCGCTGGATCCTTGCAGCGCAAGCGGTTAGGAGGCGACCGTGACCTCGTTCGGCACGGTCGAGCCGAGGAAGCGTTCGACGCCCTCGGCGACGGCGGCCGCGACGTCGGACGCGAACGCGTCGCCGCGCATCCGCGCCGCGTCTGCCGCGCTCGCCGCGACACCCATCTCGATCTGCACCGCGGGCATGCGCGTCTCGCGCAGGATCGCGATCGTGAGCGCGCGCATCCCTCCGTCGGTCAGTCCGACCTCGATCAGCGACCCGCGGAGCGCCTCGGCGAGCCGCATCCCCATCGGCGAGTGCGTCTGCGGAGACCCGAAGTAGCAACACACGACGCCCTCATCGACGATCCCGCCGCCGCCGACATGCAGTGAGAGGCAGACCGTGGCGTCGGCGGCGTTCGCTCGCTGCGCCCGCACACCGACGTCGGGATCCTCGTCGGCGCGACGCAGCACCAGGGCGCGGCCGCCGCGGCGCGAGATCTCGGCGGCGAGCGCGGCGGCGACCGCGAACGTGAGCTCGGACTCGACGAGGCCGCCCTCCTCGACGCCCGGATCCGTGGGCCCGTGGCCGGGATCGATCGCGATCACGGAGCGCGCGAGCGATCCCGTCATCCGCATGGCGGCCTCGGCCTCACGGACGATCGAGCGCCCGGGCCCGTCGGCGACGGGGCGTACCCCCTGGAGCGAACGCACGGTGTCGAGCCCGACGATGCCATCGGGTTTCGCGCCCCAGTTGCGCTGGAACTCGCGCACCGCTTTCGCGAGGCGCGGTCCGAAGATCCCGTCCTGCTTCCCGGCGTCGAATCCCAACCCGTTGAGCATCCGTTGGAGCTCGAGGACGTCGTCGCCCCGGAACGCAGGAGATCGCAGGTACAGCGTGCGATCTCCGACGCGGTACCCCGCCTCGACGAGCTGGTTCCAGGTGTCGGGGCCCACGATCCCGTCGGACGGCAGGCCGCGGCGACGCTGGAACTCGCGCACGGCCTCTTCGGTCGACGGTCCGAACGAGCCGTCGAGCTCCTCAGGGTCGACGCGCAGCCCCGCCCCGAGGAGACGGTGCTGCACGTCGCGCACGGGTTCACCGCGCGATCCGAGCCGGATCAGGTCCATGGCGCGAGTCTCCGCGTCCGGGCTCGCGACGGCAACCGGTCGAACGGCCTCGCGAGGGAGCCGGTCTCAGGCAGCGATGTGCGGATCGATCTCCTTGAGCAGCGCGTCCTTGCCCCTGGCCCCGACGACGCGCGCGGCCTCGGCCCCGTCCTTGAAGAGCATCAGGGTCGGGATGCTCATCACGCCGTACTTGCGGGTGATCGCGGGGTTCTCGTCGATGTTGAGCTTCGCGACCTGCAGCGTCTCGCCCTTGTCGCGTCCGATCTCCTCGACCACCGGCGAGACCATGTGGCACGGGACGCACCACTCCGCCCAGAAGTCGACGAGAACCGGCTTGTCGGCGTTGAGCACGCGCTCCTCGAAGTCCTGGTCCGTCACGTCGCCGATCATCGCCATCCGGGTCGCCTCCTGTTCGTCGCTCGGCGGCGTCAGCCGCCGGCCGCGTAGTCGGGCTCGCGCAGCGGCTCGTGCCGCTCCGCCTCCAGGAACCGCTCCGCGTCGATCGCGGCCTTGCATCCCTGGCCGGCCGCGGTCACCGCCTGACGGTAGATCACGTCGGTGACATCGCCCGCCGCGAACACGCCGGGGACGTTCGTCCGCGTCGTCGGCTCCTCCACGTGGATGTACCCGCTCTCGTTCAGCTCGAGCTGTCCCTCGAACAGGGATGTGTTGGGTGTGTGCCCGATGGCCATGAACACGCCGTCCGTCGCCATCGACCGCTCCTGGCCTGTCGCGGTGTCCATCAGGCGGACGCCGTTCACCGCGCCGTCACCGAGGATCTCCGTGACGACCGCGTTCCACAGGACCTCGACCTTCGGGTTCTGCAGCACACGATCCTGCATGATCTTCGACGCGCGGAAGGCATCGCGACGGTGGACGATGGTCACCTTGCTCGCGAACTTCGTGAGGAAGCTCGCCTCCTCCATCGCGGTGTCGCCACCGCCCACGACCACGAGCTCGCGGTCGCGGAAGAAGAACCCGTCACACGTGGCGCACGCGCTGACGCCGCGGCCGCGCAACTGCTCCTCGCCCGGTACGCCGAGCCACTTCGCGCTCGCCCCCGTCGAGACGATCAGCGTCTCGGCTCGGAACTCTTCGTCGCCGGCCCAGACGCCGAACGGCCGCTCGGACAGGTCGACCCGGGTCGCGGTCACGGGCAGGATCTCCGCCTCGAAGCGAGCGGCCTGCTTCTCCATCGCGTCCATCAGCTCGGGCCCGAGGATCCCGTCGGCGAACCCCGGGTAGTTCTCGACCTCCGTCGTGAGCATCAGCTGGCCGCCGGCCTCGAGACCCTTCAGGACCAGCGGCTTCAGGTTGGCGCGCGCGGCGTACAGGGCCGCCGTGTAGCCGGCGGGCCCCGAGCCGAGGATCACCACGTCGCGGGCTCGCGCCATCACACCCAGGATAACCTCGGCCTATTCCTGCTCCGCGGTGCTGCCGCGGAGAGCACCACGCCTGATCTTGCCGCTCGTCGTGGTCGGGAGCCGGTCGACGAGCACGAGCTCGCGCGGCGCGTGATGGCGTGGGAGCGTCGCGGCCACGTGGTCCCGGATCTCATCCAGGTCCGGGGGATCGTTCGGGTCGAGCGGGACGACCCACGCGACGACCCGCTGACCCCACTCGCGGTCGGGTCGGCCGCCGACGCCGACCTCGCCGATCTTCGTGTGCGATCGGAGGACGCGCTCGACGGGGTGGGGCCACACCTTCTCCCCGCCGGTGTTGATCAGATCGTCGAGGCGCCCCGTAACGCGCAGCCGTCCGCCCCCGTCGAGCTCCCCGACGTCGCCCGACCGGAGCCACCCGTCGTCGCTGAACGCGTCCCGGGTGCCGTCCGGATCGAACCGGTATCCGAGCATCAACGTCGGGCCTCGTAGCTCGATGCCGCCGCTCTCGTCGATCCGGACGTCGGCTCCCGGGAGCGGCAGGCCGTCGTAGACCACACCGCCGCAGCTCTCGGTCAGACCGTACGTCTCGATCACGTGGACGCGCGCGCGCTCGGCCCGCTCGCGGACCTCGGGATCCAGGTGCGCGCCGCCGGAGAGGATCGCCCGGAACGCCGACAGGTCGACGTCAGCGTCCAGCAGCCGGACGAGCATCGTCGGGACGAGCGACGTCATCGTCGCGTCGCGCTCGGCGGCGACGGCGCCGACGTCGAACGTGGGATGGACCGTGACCGGGGTCCCGAGCAGGACGCCTCGCAGCACGACGAGCAAGCCACCGATGTGCGCGAGCGGCAGACAGCACAGCCATCGATCGTGCGGGGTCGCATCGAGCGCGAGCGCGGAGGCGGCCACGGCAGCGTCGATCGCATCCCGCCCGAACTGCACGAGCCTCGGCTCGCCGCCGGTCCCCGAGGTGGGGACGACGAGCGCGACGCCGTCGTCTACCGGGATCCCCCCGACGCGCCTCACGCCGTCTTCGTCGAGGACGACGGTCGGTCTCGCGCGATGGTGTTCCGCGACCTTCCCCTCGGGCCCGAGCCGGTGATCGACGGGCAGGATCGCCGCCCCGGCCTCCCACACGTCGGTCACGACCTCGAGCCACCGCTCGCTCGGCGGGAGCGCCACGGCGACGAGGTCGCCCTCGCTCGGGACCGCGATCGCAGGCACGTCGGGTAGGCTAGCCGCGACCGTTCGAGTGCACGCTCTCGGAGTACGCTCTCATGACATCCGACGACCTCGTCCCCGCCTGGCGTCCGGCCGGCGAGTACAGCGATATCCGCTCGGAGACCTGGGACGGCATCGCGAGGATCACGATCGCGCGGCCCGAGGTCCGCAACGCCTTCCGGCCGCTGACGGTCAGGGAGCTGATCCGCGCGTTCGACGTCGCCCGCGACGACCCCGAGGTCGGGGTGATCGTCCTGACGGGCGAGGGGACGGAAGCGTTCTGTAGCGGCGGCGACCAGAAGATCCGGGGCGACGACGGCTACGTCGACGAGCGGGGGATGGGACGCCTGAACGTCCTCGACCTCCAGATCCAGATCCGCCGACTGCCCAAACCCGTCGTCGCGATGGTCGCGGGGTACGCGATCGGCGGCGGCCACGTGCTCCACGTGTGCTGCGACCTGACGATCGCCGCCGAGAACGCGCGGTTCGGCCAGACCGGTCCTCGCGTCGGGTCGTTCGACGGCGGCTACGGCATCAACCTGCTCGCGCGGCAGGTCGGTGAGAAGCGCGCGAAGGAGATCTGGTTCCTCTGCCGTCAGTACGACGCGGAGACGGCGCTGCGGTGGGGGCTCGTCAACGCCGTCGTACCGGTCGGGGAGCTCGAGACCGAGACCGTGCGCTGGTGCCGCGAGATGCTCGCGATGAGCCCGCTGGCGTTGCGGATGCTCAAGGCCGGCTACAACGCGGGGGTCGACGGGCTCGCCGGTGTCCAGCACCTCGCGGGGGACGCGACGCTCCTCTACTACATGACGGAGGAGGCTCAGGAGGGGCGCAACGCGTTCGTGGAGAAGCGCCCGCCCGACTTCTCGCGGTTCCCGCGCCGTCCGTGATCCCACCGGAGGCGCCGCGTCGCTCCCGAGCGGCGGTCTGGCTCCACGGCGCTCGCCCGCGGACGCTGCCTGCGAGCGTCGCACCGGTCGTCGTCGGAACCGCCGCGGCGGGTCACGTCGAGGCATGGCGCCTCGCGGCCGCGTTGCTCGTCGGTGTGGGACTTCAGGTCGGCGTGAACTACGCGAACGACTTCCATGACGGCGTGCGAGGGATCGACACCTCCGAGCGGCTCGGGCCCCCGAGGCTCACCGCGTCCGGGATGGCGTCGGCTCGGTCGGTGCTGGTCGCGGCGCTCGCGTCGATCGCCGTCGCTGCGATCGCCGGCCTCGCGCTCGCGATCGCGACGACGCTCTGGCTGGTGCCCCTCGGTGCGGTCGCGATGCTCGCGCTCTGGCTCTACAGCGGAGGGCCGAGACCGTACGCGGAGCTCGGGCTCGGGGAGGTGATGGTCTTCCTCTTCTTCGGGTTGATGGCGACCGCCGGAACGACGTACGTCCACGCGGAGACCGTCACGGCGGCCGCGTGGTGGGGGAGCGTCGCGATGGGCCTGCTGGCAGTGGCGATCCTCGTCGCGAACAACCTGCGCGACATCCCGACCGACGCGCTCGCGGGCAAGCGGACGCTCGCGGTCCGCCTCCGCGACCGCCCGACGCGATGGCTCTACCGCGCCTGCGTCGTCGGCGCGTTCGCGACGGTGATCCTCGGCGTCGTCACCGGGGATCTCCCGGGCCCGGCCCTCCTCGTCGTCACGGCGGCGGTCGTCGCCGTGAAGCCGTGGACGCTCGTCGCGAGCGCTCGCGGAGTCGAGCTCGTCGCCGTCCTGGTCGGGACCGGACTGGTGCAGATCGTCTTCGCGACGCTGCTTGCGGTCGGGCTGTGGGTCGGGGCGTGAGCGAGGCCGATCGCGCGTTCGCGACGTCGTGGCGCGTCGTCGACGCGCTGAACTCGGCGGGGATGTCCCACGCGTGCGTGTCGCCCGGTTCGCGGTCGACGCCGATCGCGCTCGCGTTGTCGCGACATCCCGAGGTCGAGGTTCACGTCCATCTCGACGAGCGCGCCTCGGCGTTCTTCGCGCTCGGTCTCGCGAAGTCGACGGGCCGTCCGGTCGCGGCCGCGTGCACGAGCGGAACGGCCGTCGCGGAGCTGTTCCCCGCGGTCGTCGAGGCCTCCATGTCGCGGACCCCGCTCGTCCTGCTCACCGCGGATCGCCCGCCCGAGCTCCGCGGCGTCGGCGCGAACCAGACGATCGTCCAGCCGGGCATCTTCGGCGGGTACGTGGGAGCGAGCCTCGACCTGCCGGTCCCCGGCGATCCCGTGGCGGACGCGCGGTGGGACGAGCTCCTCGGTTCGGCGCTCGCCGCGCTCGACGGGCCGCCGCCGCGTCCGGTCCACCTGAACCTGCCGTTCCGAGAGCCGCTCGTGCCCTCGGGCAGCGACGTCGCTCCCGCAACGACGGCCGTTCGCCCGGCGACGCGATCGGATGCGCCGGCGGACGACGGCTCGGACGCGACCCTTGCGTTCCTGGACGCGATCTCGGGCGTCGAGCGCGGGATCCTCCTCGCCGGGACGTGTCGCTCGGCGCCGTCTCGGCTCGTCGAGCTCTCCGAGGGCCTCCGCTGGCCGCTCATCGCCGAGCCGACCTCCGGCGTCCGCGTCCCCGGCGCGCTGTCGGCCGGTGCGCACCTCCTCGCGGACGCGGCGTTCGTCGACGGACACGTCCCCGACCTCGTCGTGCAGTTCGGCGCCGCGCCGACGTCCCGCTCCGGCCTCGAGCTCGTCCGTCGCGCCGACCGGCTCGTGATCGTCGACCCGGATCACCTCGTCGCCGATCCGCATCGCCGCGCGTCGCTCACCCTCCACGGCGATCCGGAGGCGCTGATCGGGTCCGCGCTCGCACCCGATCCCCCCGGCGGGCGACCGCCGCCGATGAGCACGGCGTGGTCGACGGCGTGGTCCACGGCAGACGCCGCGGCGCGCGCCGCCGTCGACGCTGTCCTGCATGGGGACGACGTGCCGTTCGAGGGACGCATCGCGCGCGACGTCGGTGCGTCGCTGCCGACGCCGTCGACGCTCGTGGTCGGCTCGAGCATGCCGGTGCGCGATCTCGACGCCTACATGGCGCCGCGCGACGGCGTCCGCGTCATCGGCAACCGCGGCGCGAGCGGGATCGACGGGTTCGTCTCGACGGCGCTCGGCGTGGCCACGGCGACCGAGCACCCGACGGCCGCACTGCTCGGTGACCTGACGTTCCTCTACGACGCGGGCGGGTTGCTCTGGAGCGGACGGCGAGGGCCGGACATCGTGCTCGTCGTCGTCAACAACGATGGCGGAGGGATCTTCTCGCTCCTCCCGCATCGAGGCCTCCCCGAGCTCGACGAGCTGTTCGTGACGCCGCACGGGCTCGATCTGTCCGAGATCTCGGCGGCAGCGGGCGTCGGACATCGGCGCGTCGAGCGCTCGAGCGAGCTCGTCCCGGCGATCGACCGATCGCGCGCGGAGGGTGGGGTGCGGGTCGTCGAGATCGTCGTCGACCGCGACAGCGGTGCGCGGACCCGCGAGCTCGTCCGCGGAGTGGTTGCCTCGGCGCTACGCTCGATCGCGTGAACGTCCGTCGGGCCACGACCTCGGACGCGGACGAGCTCGCGCGGCTCCGATGGGACTTCCGGTCGGAGGCCGGGACGCCGGTCACCACGACGCCGGCGGGCTTCACCGTCGCGTTCCGGTCGTTCGTCGAGGACACGATCGGCGGGGACTCGTGGTGGGCCTGGCTCGCCGAGGACGAGCAGGGACGCGCGGTCGGGTGCGTCTGGGTCCAGCTCGTGGAGAAGGTTCCGCATCCGAGCCGCGAGCGATGGGAACGCCCCGTCGCGTACCTGACCAACATGTACGTCGAGGCCGCGCACCGCAACGCCGGACTCGGGCGTGCGCTCGTCGAGGCGGCCGTGGCGACGTCTCGCGAGCGCGGCGTCGACGGCGTGCTGCTGTGGCCGAGCGACGACAGCGTCGACTTCTACCATCGCGCCGGGTTCGAGCCGTCGCCGTGGCTGTGGATGCACCTCGCGGGCGACTGAACGACCGCGGTCGCGGCTATCCCCAACGGAGCGCGTCGAGCAACGCGCGGAACTTCCGCTCGGTCTCGTCGACTTCGGCTTCCGGGACCGAATCCGCGACGATGCCCGCCCCCGCGAACAGCCGCGCCGTCTTCCCGGTGATCTCCGCGCATCGCAGCGCGATCGCGAACTCGCCGTCGCCGTTCGCGTCGACCCACCCGAGCGGCCCGGCGTAGCCGCCCCGATCGATCGGCTCGAGCTCGCCCAAGACGTCGATCGCGGCGTCCCGCGGGAACCCCGCGACGGCCGGCGTCGGATGGAGCGCGGCGACGAGTTCGAGGACCGAGGTGTCGGCGTGCAGCCGGCCGCGGAACGGCGTCGCGAGATGCCACACGTTGGCGGTGCCGAGCAGCTCGGGCTCGCGCGGATGGTCGAGCGCGTCGCAGAACGATCCGAGGACCCGCGCGACGTCCTCGACGACGACGGCGTGCTCCTCGCGGTCCTTCTCGGAGCGGAACAGCGCAGCGGCCGCGGCGCGGTCGCGCGCCGGATCGCCGAAGCGTTGCGCCGATCCGGCGAGCGGGGTCGCCTCGACGTCCCGGCCGCGGCGCCGCACGAGCAGCTCGGGTGACGCCCCGACGAGGATCGCCCCCGGCGCGGACCCCGTGACCGGCGTCGCGAACGCGTAGCAGTCCGGATCGACCGCGCGGAGCCGCCACAGCAGCTGCTTCACGTCGAGCGCTCGCTCCGCGTCGACGAGCATCGTCCGCGCGAGGACGACCTTGCGCAGCTCACCGGTCGCGATGCGGCGCGTCGCGGCCTCGACGGCGGCCGCGTACTCGTCGGGTTCGGGATCGGGCCGGAGCTGCACGTTCTCGAACGCGGCGAACGGGAGGGTGCGGCTCGCCCAGCGCTCGTGGACGGACGCAGGCGGAGGGATCGACGAGGACGTCGTCTCGAGCTCCCACGTCTCGCCCGATCGCGGCCGCATCGTGGCACGCGCCGGGACCGAAGCCTCCGCGGGCTCGAGTTCGTCGAACGTCAGCGCCGTGACGGCGATCGGCGGTGGATCCTCGGGAGCGCGGTGGATCGCATCGAGGGTCTCGGCGACGCGACGCGCGAGCCGGAGGATGCGTTCCGGCCCAGCCGGGACCGAGATCGTGGCGACGGTCCCGACCGAAGAGACGCCGAGCGACGCACGCTCGAGGAAGAAGCCGCCGGGCTCGAACGCGGCGAGGAGGTCGAACGCCGGGCCCAGCCGCGTGGCGCGGGCGACGAGCGGCGTCTCGCTCATGCGCGCGTTCCGGTGAGCAGCTGCGCGACCCCGCCGCCGAGCGGATCACGCCTCACGCGATCGAACCCGGCCCGCGTGAGCATCGCGAGGAGCTCGTCGGGCGCGGGCAGGTACGCCATCGAGCGTGGGAGGTAGGCGTACGCCGCGCGATCGGACAGCGCGCCGCCGACCAGCGGGACGATCCGCCCGAAGTAGACGCGATGGCCCGTTCGCATGACGCGCCCGTCGGGCTCCGCGGTCTCGAGGAGGGCGACGCGCCCCGAAGGCCGGAGCACCCGTCGGATCTCGTCGAAGACCGTCTCGAGGTCGGTCACGTTGCGGAGCGCGAAGCCGGACGTCACGCCGTCGACGCTCGCGTCCGCGAACGGGAGCCGGCTCGCGTCTCCCTGGACGAGGGGGGCGGTCGTCGTCGCGTGCGCCAGCATCCCGAGCGAGAAGTCGACGCCGACCGGCCGGTGTCCCGCGCGCTCGAGCTCGTTGCACAGGTCCCCGGTCCCGCACGCGACGTCGATCACGCGTGCGCCGGCCGGGAGCCGCAGGTCCTCGACGGTCCGGCGTCGCCACCCGACGTCGAGCCCGAACGTCATCACCCGGTTCACGAGGTCGTACCGCGCCGCGACCCGGTCGAACATCGACCGGACGGCCCGCGTCTTCTCCTCGCCGTGGGGGAGCGGCGCCGTCATCCGAGGCGTTCCTCCGCGGCGGCGAGGACGACGCGACGGAAATGGTTGGCGACGAGGTTCGTGACCGTCGGCAGCAGCGTGTCGAACGCTGCGACGAGCTGCGAGGCCGCATCCTCGTCGGAGGCGGCCGTGTCGCGGATCGGCTCGCGCACGTGCTCGTCGAACAACGCGACCGCCCGCTGCGCGAGCGCCACCATCGCGTCGTTCGTGTCGCGCGCGAGCGAGAGCAGCTCGCCGAGCGGCAGACCGAACTCGAGGAGCCGGAGCGCCCCGCGCACCATCTCGACGTCGCTCGTCGTGTAGCGCACCTCGCCGTCGACGGCGCGCCCGAGCTGGATCCCCTCGCGCTCGACGGCCTGGATCAGCGAGGCAGGGACGCCGCTACGCTGCGCGAACTCGTCGAGCGGGACGAGCTCCTCCTCCGGCTCACCGACGCTCCGCGCCGCGGCGACGGCGAGCGCGAGGTCGCCGTCGACCGAAGGGTGGTCGCCGTCGACGATCCGCTCGATGGCCGCAAGGGTCAGCCCCCGGCGCTGGTACGACCTGATCTCTCGGATCCGCTCGACGTGTTCGGGGCCGTACCACGCGACCCGGCCCTCGCGATCGGGGGCCGGCAGGAGGCCGCGCGATTGGTAGTAGCGGACCGTGTCGACGGAGACGTCGGCGGCCGCCGCGAGCTGGTCGACCCGGTACCTCACGACCCGCCACTCTACGAGTGCGCGCTCGAACGGTCCAAGCCGTGCGCGCGGGGAGCGTCAGGCGACGCTGTCGAACGGCAGGACGGAGACGTTCAGGATCGAGCAGTCGTCGCGGCCGACGGTCCACACCACCGCGCGCTCGGGCGGCTGCCCCGGATCGGAGCTCTGGAGGAAGACGGCGAGGTACGCGGGCGTGTCCTCGAACCGTGCCTCGATCAGCCGGACGAGCGTCGAGGTGGCGGGATCCTCGGTCACCTCACCGCGCCGCAGGCACCGGAGGGCGGGTGTGGCATCTGCCGCGCGGAACGAGGACCCGGTGGCGCCGCCCGCGTCTTCGCCCGCGATCGGCGCCGCCGACGCCGACGGTGCCGCAGGTCCCTCTCCCTCACCCGCGCGGAAGGCGCGGACCGCATCCGTCGCGAGCGCCCTGACGCCCGCTTCGCCGTCGTAGTTGACGCCCGGCTGTCGCTCGAGGGGTACCT
>DASPIF010000379.1:0-2464 GCA_035629255.1 Actinomycetota bacterium
GACCCCGCCCCGACGCCCACCGGGGACGCCGCGGCGCTCAACGCGATCCTGGCGACGACCGACCACTACATCGGCGCGCCGCAGCGGATCGGGATCGGGTTGGTCCTCAACGACGGGCGGCTCGTCAGCTACGGGTCGGCGGACTTCCGATTCTCGTACCTCGGCACCTCCGACGCGCCGATCGATGCTCGCCAGGGTCCGTCGGCGACGGGGGTTTACCTCCCGACGCCGGGGACCGCCGCGGGCGGCGCGACCGCCGCGATCACGCAGCCGTCCGAGGCGCGTGGCGTGTACCAGGCCGAGGACGTGACCTTCGACGAGGAGGGGTTCTGGCAGGTGGAGGTCTCCGTCGACGTGGAGGGTCAGGGCCCGATGACGGCGACGACCGTGCTGCCCGTCAACGGCGAGCCGCTGCTGCCGGCCCCGGGGATGTCCGCCCTCGAGACCGAGAACCTCACGCTCGATTCCGAGGACGCGCCGCTCGCGGCGATCGACTCGCGCGCCGTCAGCGAGGGCGAGGTCCCCGACGAGATCCTGCACGAGACCACGATCGCGGATGCGCTCGAGGCCGGACGCCCGGCGCTGGTCGTGTTCTCGACACCGCTGTTCTGCCAGACCCAGTTCTGCGGGCCGATCACCGACGTCGTCGAGGGTCTCGCGCGCGAGCACGGCGATCGCGCCGAGTTCATCCACGTCGAGATCTGGCGCGAGTACGAAGAGACGTCCCAGGTCATCAACCAGGCCGCGGCCGACTGGCTGCTCCGCAACAACGACCTGACCGAGCCGTGGCTCTACCTGATCGACGGGAACGGCACGATCGTCGACCGGTGGGCGGTCCTGTTCCGCCCGGAGGAGATCGCCGCGGCGCTCGAGGCGCTCCCCCGCTCGCGCGCGTAGGCGTACGAACGGTCCGTCGCGGATACCATCCGCGACGTGAGGACCCGGGAGCGCGAGTCGCACGACCACGACGACCGGCGCGGGCACTCGCACGACGCCTCGGACCTGATCGACGACGCGCTCGCCGGGAGCGCGGCGGGCATCCGAGCGGTCAAGGTCTCATTGGTGGCGCTCGCCGCCACCGCCGCCGCGCAGGTCGTGATCGTCGCGATCAGCGGGTCGGTGGCGCTGCTCGCCGACACCGTCCACAACTTCACGGATGCGCTCACGGCGATCCCGCTCTGGATCGCGTTCGCGGTGGGGCGACGACCCCCGACGAAGCGCTTCTCGTACGGCTACGAGCGGCTCGAGGACGTCGCGGGCATCTTCATCGTCCTCGCGATCGCCGCCTCGGCCGTCTTCGCCGCGTGGGAGGCGATCCGGCGGCTCGCCGATCCCCGCGAGATCGAGCACGTCCCCTGGGTGATCGTCGCGGCGCTCGTCGGCTTCGCCGGGAACGAGCTCGTCGCGGTCTACCGGATCCGGGTCGGCAAGCGGATCGGTTCGGCCGCGTTGGTCGCCGACGGCCACCACGCGCGCACCGACGGCCTGACCTCGCTCGGCGTGTTCGCGGGGGCGATCGGGATGGCGTTCGGGTTCGAGCGTGCGGATCCGATCGCGGGCCTCGTGATCACGCTCGCGATCCTCGCCGTGCTGTGGCAGGCCGGACGGAGCGTTTTCCGGCGCCTCCTCGACGGCACCGACGACGCGACCGTGCCCCTGCTCGAAACCGTCGCCGCGCGGGTCCCCGGCATCGAGCACGTCACGTCGGTCAAGGCTCGCTGGACGGGTCACGCGCTCAACGCGGAGCTCGAGGTGCAGGTCGACGGGGATCTCACCGTCGAGCGCGCGCACCGGATCGCCGAGGAGGTCGAGCACGAGCTCCTCCACGCCGTGCCACAGCTCCGCGGCGCGACCGTCCACGTCGATCCGTACGACGACGATCCCACCCACTACCGCGGGCCGATGGCGCACCATCGCGACGCCGAGTGACGGGCGTTCGGCGAACGCTCCGTAGGATGGACGCGTGGCCGACGACCTGATGCCCGCCGCGCCCGCGGTCGAGACCTGCTACCGGCACCCCGGCACCCAGACCGGCGTGCACTGCACCCGCTGCGGACGTCCGATCTGCACCGAATGCATGGTCGAGGCGCCCGTCGGCTATCAGTGCCCCGAGTGCGTCGCCGAGGCCCGCCGCGAGTTCCGCAAGGGACCCGGCCGCCCGCTCCGCGGCGGGCTCGACGTGACCAAGGTCCTCCTCGTCGCGATCCTCGCCGCGTTCGCGATCGAGGCCGTCACCGGTGGCCCGCGCGCGATCCTCGACCGGCCGGAACCCGAGGCGCTGTTCGACCTCGGGGCGATGCAACCGTTCGCGATCGCCGACGGACAGTACTGGCGGCTGTTCACCGCGATGTTCCTCCACCTCGGCATCCTCCACATCGCGTTCAACGCCTACGCGCTCTGGCTCTTCGGGCGCATGGTCGAGCGCGACTACGGCCGCGGGCAGATGCTGCTGATCTACGTCGTC
>DASPIF010000380.1:0-3155 GCA_035629255.1 Actinomycetota bacterium
CCGTGGCGATGCGCGTACCGGTCGTCCCTCGGGAAGACGCGCTCGAGGAGCTCCTCGAGATCACCCTCGGATCCGGAGCCGATCTCCATCAGCGCGACACCGGCGGTGGCGTGCGGCGCGAACACGTGCAGCAACCCGTCGGCGTTCGTCTCACGCGCGAACGCGCGGACGCGATCGGTGATGTCGACGACCCGCCGATCGTTCGTATCGATCTCGATCTGGATCGAGCGCATGCGTCACTCGACCGGCGTCCCCGGGGGCGGCGGGGGCGGTCCCGTCGGCGGCGTCGCGGTCGTCCCAGTCGTGCCCGGTGCGGTCCCCACCGGGCCGGGCGTCGACCGCGTGCCGGGTGCAGCGCCGGGCATCGTTGGTGCGGCGGCGATCGCGTCGCGGTTCGCGGTCGCCGTGGCGATCACGCCGCCGATCGCTCCGATGACCCCGCCGCCGATCACGAGGAACAACCCGAGCTGGAGGGAGATATCGAGCTCACCGCTGTCCGCGGACTGCTGGAGGATCGTGCGGACCTGCTCGACGGGAACGCCGACCTGGGGCGCGACCTCTTCCGCCGTCGCGTCCAGGACGCTGTCCTCCGCGGTCACGGCGTCGTAGATCCCGACGCCCGCGACGAGCAGGCCGGCCATGATCCCGAGGACCGCGACCCTCCGCCCGGTCGTGCGCATCGCGAGGATGCCGGCGACGACGAGGAGGAGCCCACCGACGACCGTGATGTATCCGTCGCTGCCGTCGATGCCCTTCGCGGACGCCGAGACGTCGGCGACCTGCACGTCCGCCCACGTGAGGAACGATCCGACCGCGCCGAGCGCGCCGCCGACGATCATGAGGACGCCGCCGATCGGCGAGCGTCGCGGGGTCGCCGTCTCCATGGATCTCCCTTCGATCGGGCGCGCCATCCTTCCAGGCGGGCTCTGGAGGAGCCAACCGTATGCTGCCCGGGCGCCGCCCGCGCGCATCCAGGGAGGCATCGAACGATGGAGATCGACCCGGTCTGCGGCATGGAGGTCGACCCGGCGACGGCCGAGTGGAGGGCCGAGCACGAGGGCGCCACGTACTTCTTCTGCTCGAAGGGCTGCCTCGAGGACTTCCTCGAGGATCCGAGCTCCTATCTCGGCTGACGCCATCGCATCTGCGGCGCGCCGGACGGTCCAGGAAACGGGCCAGACGCCGCGGGGGTTCGAGCCGCCGGGTCGAACGAACCAGCAGTACCGGGCCCGGAGCGATCCTGCGGGCGAACCGATCACCCGACCGTTGTACGACGGACAGGAACGCGGGCTACAGCCTGCGAAGCTTGGATGTTCTGAGCTTGTGAGCTTGTGAGCTTGTCGTAACCCGGTAATCCTGTAATCATGACCACATGACAAGCGACACCAGCACCGACGAGATCACCGCCTGGTTCACGGGGCGTCTGCCCGACGGATGGTTCTCCGGACCCCCGGAGGTGACCGCCGATCGCGACGAGATCCTCGTCGTGGGGACGCTCGCCGACCCCGAGCTCCCCGAAGGGTCCACCGCGGAGGCCGCGGTCGCCGCCCGCTCCGCGCGGATCTCGGGGTTCCGCGAGGACACGCGCGAGCAGCGCATCCGGATCGCCCAGGAGGCCGAGCATCGGTTCGGCAAGCGCGTCTCGTGGGGAGCGAGGGCCGGCGACGTGCGGACGCTCTTCACGACGTTGAGCGTCCCCGCGATGACGCGCCTGCGGATGGCTGAACGCCACGTCCTCGACACGCTGGTCGAGGCCGGCGTCGCGAGATCGCGCAGCCACGCCCTCGCCTGGTGCGTGCGGCTCGTCGCCGAGCGTCAGGACGAATGGCTCAAGGATCTGCGGGAGGCGCTGGCCTCGGTGGAACGGGTCCGAGGCGCGGGCCCGGTCACCGGCTAACGCCGGCTACTCGGCGCTGAGCCCCATGCGGTAGACCTTCCGGCCCCGGGCGTGATCGACGAGCACGACCTCCTCGACGCCGTTCTCGAGCAGGTCAGGCCACGACGACCCGATCCATTCCTCGGCCGCCTCGGCGTCGCCGAATCTCGGCGAACCTCCGAGCTCCTGACCGCTCTGATCGAGATACGTCCAGCCGAACATCACAACCTCCGGATCGAAACGATCATGTTGACGGCCCGCATCACGGCCACGCGGTCCCCGACGGCCACGTCCTCGGGGACGGACTCGGTCCCGAGCCGCGCGACCTCGCTCGTTCCGTCGTCGTAGCCGACCGTCACGTCGATGTAGGGCACACCGTGAACCTCCCATGGTCGCACGCCGACGACGACGGCCTCGCGATCTCCGAACATGGGCGCGGAGGCTACCGGACGGACGCCCCGGGGGATCGGCGGCACCGTCCGTCGGCCGCGTGACCGATATCCGGGGTGCCATCTCAAGGAACCCTGGGCTAGCGTCGAGGAGACCGAGATGGCCGCCAAGCCCCTGCGGCGCCTCGTCGCCGTCGCCGCCAGCCTCACCGTCCTGCTGCTTCCGCAGCCGGCATCGTCCGTGCGCGCCGAGCGGGGCGTACTCGCGGGCGAGCGCGGGTCGGGACCGCCGATGTGGACCGTCCAGACCGTCTCCGCCGCTCCTGGCGCGCGGTGGTCCGACGTCCCGAGCGGCCACTGGGCGCGAACCGCGATCGACTTCGTCGCGGGCTCCAACGCGTGGATGCGCGACTTCAAGGCGGACGCTGACGGCACCTACCCATTCCGACCGGACACCCCCGAGAGCCGGCGGCTGTTCGCGAAGGCGCTCGTCAAGGCGTTCGAGCCGACGGCCGAGGCGGACCCCTCGATCTCCTTCTCCGACGTGCCGAGCGCCGATCGATCCTTCCGGTGGGTGAGCGTCGCCGTCTCCCGCGGGTGGATGCAGACCGACGGCGCCGCGTTCCGCCCGACGGAAGCCGTCACGGTCCGAGAGGTGCATCGCGCGCTCGTGCTCGCGCTCGGTCTCGGCGAGCTCGCGGCGGGGGCGCAGTCGATCCATCTCCGGGACGGCACGCCGCTAGATGTGCCCCCGGGCTTCGGAACCCTGCTGCTGGGGATGCGACTCGGGCTCCGGTTCAACCACGGCGACGAAGCGCTCGACGTCGGACCCGACGATCCGCTCCCGCGCTCGGAGGTCGCGTGGTCCCTCTACCGTGCGAAGACCGCCC
>DASPIF010000381.1:0-2561 GCA_035629255.1 Actinomycetota bacterium
CGCTCCTTGTTGACCGCGGACCAGCCGCTCTTCGCCTTGCGACGCGTCATGAGCACGCTGTACCGGTCGTCGTCGAGCCGGCCGGCCGTGCCGTCGATCCAGCCGAAGCAGAGCGCCTCTTCGACCGCCTCGGCGTAGCGGACGCCGCGAGCGTCCGCCGTCCCCTTCACGAGGGCGAGCCGCACGGACCCGGACGTCGCATGATGACGCTCGAGCCAGCGTCGCCACGCCGCACGGTCTTCGGGCTCGATCAGCTCGAGGGCGATGCGATCGACAGGCGTCACGGGCTATCGGCGGCCTGCCACGGCGCGATCGTCTCCACCGCCGCCGAGTAGTCCTCCTCGCCGTGCCCCTCGCGCTCGGCCTGCGCGAGCCACGCGAGCGCGCCCGGTGCGATACGGAGGTCGACGCCGGCACGCTCCGCCTCATCGCGGACCAGCTCGAGATCCTTCCGAGCGAGCGAGAGCTTGAAGTTCGGCGGGTAGGAGCGCGACTCGATGTTCGCTCGCTTGCCGCTCGCGATGGGCCCGACGTGCGAGTTCGACAGGATCTCGAGGACCTGCTCGCGCCGCAGCCCGAACGCGTCCGCGAGCGCGAGCGCCTCGCCGAGCGCCGAGATCGCGGCCCCGATCGTCGAGTTCGCGACGAGTTTCATCGATGCGCCCGCACCGAGCGGCCCGAGATGGATCACGGTCCCGAGCGGCTCGAGGACGACGCGGACGCGCTCGACGTCCGTGTCGTCGCCGCCGACGAAGATCCGGAGCGATCCCGCGGTGGCCTGCGGCACGCTGCCGAGCACTGGGGCGTCGAGGACGCGGATCCCCGCGTCGAGGCGATCGCGGATCCCCAGCAACGCACGTCCGATCGTCGACATCTCGATGAGCGTCTGTCCCGGCATGAGCGCCGCCGCGACGCCGTCGGGGCCGAACAGAACGTCCTCGACCGCCGACGGATCGGTGAGCATCGTGATCACGACGTCGGTGGCGCGCGAAGCGTCGGCGGGCGTCGCCGCGACCGCCACGCCCTCGGCGGCGAACGCCTCGGCGCGCGATGGCGTGCGGTTCCAGACCGTGACCGTATGGTCCGTCGCGAGCAGTCGTTGCGCCATCGGCGTCCCCATCTGCCCGAGGCCCAAGAACGCGACGCGCACGACTTCACGATACGCGCGATCGAGGTCGACGAAGGGACCGCCATCCGCCGTCGCGGGGAAGGGAGAGATGAGCAAGGAACCGATAGCCATCGGCCGTCATCCGGCGCGACGCTTCCGGGCGTCCCGGACAGGAGGAGGTACGTGATGGCGGACTTCGTGCTCGTCTACTCGGGCGGGAGCGTGCCCGAGACCGAGGAGGCGCAGGCCAAGGTCATGCAGGCCTGGACCGATTGGTACGCGAACCTCGGCCCGGCGATCAAGGACGGGGGCAACCCGTTCTCGCCGGTCGCGAAGACGGTCTCGAGCGACGGCTCGATCTCGGATGTCTCGGGGACGGTGCTCACCGGCTACACGATCCTGACGGCCGACTCGATCGATCGGGCCACCGAGCTCGCCAAGGGCTGCCCGGTCCTGGACGACGGCGGTCAGGTGCACGTGTACGAGACCTTCGAGGTGAGGTAGCTCCGACCGAACGGGCTTCGGGGAGCGGTGCGCGAGCGCCGCTCCTCACGCGTGTCAGATCGTTGCGCCGGCGCGCTCCGTGAGCGCGTTGAGCACGGACGTCGCGATGCCGAGGACGGCGAGCGCGACTGCGGCCACGGGCGCGCCGGCGAACCACAGGCCGACCGCGGCGATCGTGAACAGATCGATCTCGATCGAGACGCGCACCGCGAGCGGCGGACGGATCCTCGCCTTCGGCGAGATGAACGTCGCCCAGATCACCGCGGCGATCGCCGGCGCTCCGATCCCGAACACCCACGTGGCCGCGCCCTCGCCGAGCTTGGCGCCCGCATAGGCGAGCCCCGCGACCAGCGCGAGCTCGCACAGGAACCGGAGCCCGAGGATCGTCGCGCGCGAAGGAGCGACCGGGGCGCGGACGGGATCAGACACCGAGCGAGGTCTGGTTCCGCGTCCGGCGCCCGCGGGTCGGCGTGGGCGGGGCCGGATGCTCGACGAGCGCGACGACCCGATCGGCCATGAACCGCCCGGTCCGGACCGGCGTCCCGGCGCGGGTCACCTCGGTGACCTCGACGATGCCGCGCCCGGTCGTGACCTCGACGCGACGCCCGGCCTTCGTGGCCTCGATCTCGTACTTCAAGGTCCCGTTGCCCGCGTCCACGACGATCTCGACGCGCTCGCCACGCATGGGGGAAGGCTACCCCTGCGATCCGACGGGCGAACGCGCTGCGTGCCCGGGTCCCGTCCGACGCCGCTCCCGCCATACGAGACGCCGAGCGCGGGCATCCGGAGCAACGGGAGGAGGTCGTCGATGCCACAGACGTCCACTACGGCACGCCACCGCGACGGGGTGCGTCGGCGACCGGTTCCGGCGCGTGCCAGACCGCCTCGACGTTGTTGCCGTGCAGGTCGTTCACGAACGCCGCGTAGTACCGCTCGGAGTACTGGAGCC
>DASPIF010000382.1:0-4226 GCA_035629255.1 Actinomycetota bacterium
CCCGTCGGCCCGTACACCGAGCTGAAGAACCTGTCGGCGAGCGCGAATCTCTCCGCGTAACGCCAGTAGTTCGGGATGTCGGCTCGTGCGTACTGGTTGTAGCTACGGTCGATGCTGCCGGAACGGATCGCGTCGAAGCAGTTCATCTTCCCCCCGTTGACCGCGGTCAGCCCGGCGACGAACGAGTGGTCGGCTCCGAACTCCTTCGGCGTCGCTCGCTGGAGCTTCACGCGATCTCCGTCACACGTGAAACCGAAGCGCGCCCCGTCCGCTCCAGGGAAGCGACCGAACATGTGGTCGAACGTTCGGTTCTCCTTGATCACGAACACGACGTGCTTGATGGGTGTGCGGGTCTCGAAGGCCGACGCGTCCGTCGGCTCGGGCGCCACGCCGTAGTCGAGCGGTGGCAGCGGATCCCATCGAGGCGGATCGTCGCTGCTCGAGCACGCAGCGGCGACGGTGGCCGCGAACACGGTCAGGGCGAGAGCCCATCGGAGGGACGGGGGCACGACGGGACGGACCCTACCTCAGGGTCTCGCCACGGCCGGTCGATCTCGGGCACACGGATGGTGCGTCGTCGTCGTGGGTTCGCCATGATGGGTGACATGTCGACCACCGGGCGTGCGGCGCGCGCCGCCGCGACGCGCGTCCGGATCCTCGACGCGGCGCGACGGGTGCTCGCCGATGAGGGCCTCGAGCGGTTCACGACGCGCCGTGTCGCGGCGCTCGCCGGCGTCTCGCACGGGATGGTGCACTACCACTTCACCGACAAGCGGGAGCTCGCCCTCGCGCTGCTCGTGCACGCCCGACTCGATTGGATCGCTCCGCTCGAGGAGCTCGTGGACGGTCCGGGCACGGCGGACGAGCGCATCCGCGACGTGATCGCGTGGATCGCCGAGCCGACCACCATCGAGACGATGCGCGTGCACCAGTCGCTGTTCGTGCTGGCGCTGCACGACGACGCCGTTCGCGAACGGCTGGCGGCGGAGTTCGCGCGGTGGCGGGAGCCGTTCGTCACGCTGTTCGCACAGCTCGCGTCGGAGCGAGGGCTCGAGGGCTTCGATGCCCGGAGCGTGGGCGAGGCCTTCGCGGTGGCGGCCGACGCGCTCGTCCAGCAGCAGGCGCTGGACCCCCGGGTCCCGACCGGCACGGTGCTCACCCGGACGTTCCACTACCTGATGCCGGCGGGTCGTGACGGCCGGGCGCCTCAGGCGCCCCCGAGGAAGCGCCGGTAGGCCTCGAACGCGGCCGGCGGCGCCTCGCGCGCGTGCTGAAGGTTGCGGTTCAGCCCGCGCGTGCCGCGCTCGCGTACCCGCGCGACGCGGTCGAGGTCGAGCTCGAGGAGCGCGAACTCCTCGTTCTGTCCGAGCTCGAACACGACGCCGCCTTCGGGATCGACGCCGATCGAGCGCCCCCCGCCGAGGGTCGGGACGGCGTTGACGTTGACGACGTAGCACTGGTTCACGATCGCGTTCGCCCGCGCGAGGACGAGCTCCTGCTCGCGGTCGGGGGTCGTCGTGAGCGTCGGATGCAGGATCGCCTCCGCGCCGCCGAGCGCGAGCCCGCGCGCGACCTCGGGGAACCACCCGTCGTAGCAGATCATCACGCCGAACCGGCCGACGCCGGGCACCTCGAAGACCGGCGCCGCCCGGTCGCCCGGCGTGGTCGTTTCGAACGGTCGCCAGGGGAACAGCTTGCGGTACGCCGCGACGAGGTCGCCGTCGGGACCGAACACCAGCGCCGTGTTGTGGATCGCGCCGTCCTCCGCTCGCTCGAAGATGGAGCCGGCGCAGATCCATCGGCGAGCGCGGGCGGCGACCTTCGCGATCCGGTCGGTCGACGGGCCAGGGACCGGCTCGGCGACGTCCTCCTCGAACCGGGGTGGCGGGTCGGCGGCGAAGGGGTCGTCGCCCGTGAGGTACAGCTCGGGGAACAGCAACAGGTCCGCGGAGCGGAAGGTTCGGAGACGGTTGACCTCGTCCTCGAACTTCGAGAACGTCGCCTCCGGGTCGAAGGCGACCGGGCGGACCTGCGCGGCGAGGACGGTGAGCTGGCGAGGCACGCGCGGAGCATAGCGAGTGCCTTGACCGAGCGCTTGGTCAGCGGGCAGGATACGGCCGAGACGAGACGGGGGGCTAGCGGTGATCGACGGGGATCTCGAACGGTGGATGCGGCGACCGCTCTCTCGCCGCAACGTGCTGCGCGGCGCCGGCCGAGGCGCGATCGGGGTGTCGGCGCTCGCCGCCTTCCTCGCGGCCTGCGGCGGGGATGAGGCGCCGGGCCCCAGCGGGTCGCCCGACGAGGCGCTCCCACCCAAAGCCGGCGAGCTCGCGGTCGCGCAGTGGCCGCTCTACATCGACCGGGCGAGGGGCGGCCGCCGACCCACGCTCGAGGCGTTCCAGGAGGAGTACGACATCGAGGTCACCTATCGCGAGCGGATCGCCGATAACCAGGCGTTCTTCGCGCAGCTCGTGCCGTTCTTCCGCGAGGGCCGCGACACGGGCTGGGACCTGATCGCGCTCTCCGACTGGGTCGTGAGCCTGATGCGCGAGCAGTCCTGGATCGAGCCCCTCCACCACGACGAGTTGCCGCACGTCACGAAGAACCTCCTCCCCGCATTCCGAGAGCCGCTCTACGACCCCGGGAACGCGCACAGCGTCCCGTGGCAGGGCGGCGTGACCGGGATCGCCTACGACCCGACGAAGACCGGGTTCGAGATCACGCGCTTCGAGGACCTATGGGACGAGCGGCTCGCCGGTCACGTCGGGATGCTGACGGAGATGGTCGACACGGTGAGCCTGACGCTGCTGATGCAGGGCGTCGAACCCAAGGACGCGACGCTCGATGACGTCGATCGGGCGATTGAGAAGCTCCAGGAGCAGCGCGACGCCGGCATCGTGCGGAAGTACTACGGGCAGGACTACACGGACGACATGGCGAACGGGAACACGTGGGCGACGATGGCGTGGTCGGGTGACGTCTTCTTCTACAAGTACCTGGGCGGTGCGCCGAACCTCGAGTTCGTCGTCCCCGAGGAGGGCGGCATGTTGTGGGTCACGCCGCTCGAGATCCCGGCGCACGCGCAGCATCCGACCGACGCTCACCTGTTCATGGACTGGTTCTACCGGCCAGAGATCGCCGTCCAGGTGACCGACTGGGTCTTGTACATGACACCCGTGGACGGCGTGCAGGACCTGATGCGCGAGAAGGCGGAGCGGGGTGGGAAGGGCACCCGCGAGTACTACGAGACGCTCGCCGAGAGTCCACTGCTCTTCCCGCCGGACGATCCGCTCGACGCGAACCTGCACGAGTACAAGGCGCACGACGGCGAATCGTTCCAGGCGTGGGCGGACCGGTTCAGCGCGGTGGTGAACGCCTGAGGCTCAGACCGGGACGAGCTCCCTGCCCTGCTCGTTGGCCATGAACTCGCGCCAGTACGCCTGGCCCTCCTCGGGCAACGTGTAGATCGGGTCGTAGTACGGGTACTCGCGGCTGAGCGCCTCGGCGTCGTCGTACTCGATCCCCGTCCGGTAGTTCTTCCGCCAGTACGAGATGCCCTTCACGCGGTCGTAGCTGCTGTTCATGTGGACCCAGCGCTTGCCGACGAACGGCACGTCGCACACGAACCGCGGCGTCGCGAACCCCGGCAGGTACCCCATCACGGAGAACTGCAGCTGCTGCGCCTCGGCGACCGACAGGCGCCAGTGCTCGGCGTTCGGGATCATGTCGCACATGTAGAAGTAGTACGGCATGATCTTCGCGTGATCGAGCAACGTGAAGCACAGCTCGAGCAGCTGGTTCGTCTCCGTGTTCACCCCGCGCAGGAGCACCCCTTGGTTCCGCACGTCGCGGAAGCCCATGTCCAGGAGCTTGCGGACGGCTGAGCCGACGAGCGGCGTGACCTGCTGCGCGGCGTTCACGTGCGTGTGGATCGCGACCTCGATGCCTCGCTCGCGCGCCCGCCTCGCGATCGCCTCGTAGCCTGCGAGCACGTCGTCCTGCAAGAAGTGTTGCGGGATCCCCATCAGGCCCTTCGTCGCGATCCGAACGTCGCGGACGCTCTCGATGTCGAACAGCTGATGCACCCAGTCGACGAGGCGCTTGATCGGCACGTTCGCCATGTCGCCGCCGGAGACGACGACGTCGCGCACGCTCGGCGTCCGGCGCAGGTAGTCGAGCATCGCGTCCCAGCGCTCGTTCTGCTTCATCTCGAACTTGTACTTGAG
>DASPIF010000383.1:0-4827 GCA_035629255.1 Actinomycetota bacterium
GCGGAGGTCGATGAGGGACGTTTGCGCTCGTGGATGTTCGCTCGCGCGGCTGCCGATCATCGCGGGAGAGACGACGCGGCGTTGACCGAGGTTGCCCGAGCCCTCGCACCGTGACGCGCCGGAGCGCTAAGCGAGGGCCGCCATCTCGAGTCGTTCGTACGCGTCGGCCGCGTCTCGGAGGAGATCCACCGCATGCCCGGGGTCGAGTTCGAGCAGCCCGTGGACGTGTCGAGCGTGCGCTTGGGCATCGACCGCGTCGGACGCGTCGAGATCGAGGTAGTCCTTCGCGCGTTCGTGCTCCCCGCGCCGGACGAGGAGCCGGACGATCCCGGGGAAGAGGTCGGGGGCGGCGTCAGCGCTGTACCGCCGGGCGGCGTCGATCGCTTCGACGTACGCGTCCAGCGCCGCCGGGATGTCGCCTCGGTGCTCCGCGAGGTAGGCGTCGAACATCGGGGTGAACGATCCGGCCTGCGGCTCGGGGTTCGCCGCCATGATCGGCACGGCCTCGTCGCGGATCGCGACCGCGTCGTCGACCCGGCCTCGGACGAGGACGGTCAGCGCGAGGGAGATCAACCGCTGCCCGAGGAGTGGCGTGTCGCCGATCCGACGGGCCAACTCGACCGCCTCGCGTTCGTACCGCTCGGACTCCTCCAGCCGCCCGAGCACGTAGAGCATGTCGCCGGCCGTACCTGCGATCCACCCGGCGTTCGAGTGATGTCCCGACCGCATCGCGAGCTCCAACCCCTCGAGGACGACCTCGAGCGCGGCCGCGGGACCGCGCCGCGCGATCCGGGCCGCAGCGATGTTGTTGTAGGCCCGCATCAGGTTGGTCGGCTGTCCCGATCGCTTCGCGAGTTCGAACGCCCGCTCGAGCAGGTCGTGGGATTCCTCCGACGCCCCCGTCGCCTGGAGACACACGCCGAGCGTCTGGGTCGCCTCGGCGAGGACATGGATCGCGTCGAGACGTGTCGCCAGCTCGACCGCTCGACGGAGCAACGGCTCGGCCTCGTGCTCGCGCCCCCGTCGCCAGAGGAACCAACCGAGCCGATGGATCGCGTTCGCGAGCCCCTCCGTCTCGCCGAGCGGGTCGAGCGTCGCCACCGCGGTCCGCCCGGCCGCCTCGGCGTCGTCGTGCCGACCCGCCTGCATCAACGGCACGACGAGCTGCGCGTGCGCCCATCCGACACCCGCGACGTCGCCGACCGCGGAGAACGCCTCGATCGCGCGACGCGTGATGCGTTCGGTCTCCGCCACCGGGTCGACCCCGAAGGAGGTGTCGGCGTGCTCGCGGTGGAGCTCGACACGGTCGGCGAGCGGGATCTCGAGCGTGTCGGAGAGACGCTCGGCCTCCCGGTACCACCGGCTGCTCTCGCCGCCGAGGGCGAGCGACGCCGTCCGACGGGCGGCCGCCCAGGTATGCGCGAACGCCCCGCGCTGGAGGTCCGGACGCTGTTGTCCCAACTCCTCGAGGTAGCGGAGCGCCTCGAGGTCATGGGTGGCGACGAACTCGGCGATCTCGTCGGCGCGGTCGCCGGCTCGCTGCCGGGCCCAGGCCGCGACGCCCGCGTGTTTCTCCGCGCGGAGCGACTTGGGCAGCGAGTCGTAGGCGCCGTCGCGGATCAAGGCGTGCTTGAACGCGAACTCGCGTTCGTCGCTGAAGGACGACGGCTCGTGCGGCGCGACGAGCTCCTTGACGCGCAGCCGCCCGATCGTGGCCTGGACCTCCGAGACCGGCCGACCGGTGAGCTCCGCGACGGCGCCGATCCAGAAGACACGCCCGATCACTGCCGCGTCCTGGAGGATCGCCTTCTCGTCGTCCGGGAGCCCATCCAGGCGTGCCGCGATCAGTCCCTGGACGGATCGCGGGAGCTCGATGTCGTCGACGGCTCGGGCGACCTCCCAACGCGACGCTTCGGTCGCGCGGAGCACGCCCTCGTCGATCAGCTTGCGGACGATCTCCTCGACGTAGAGCGGGTTGCCCTCGCTGCGCTCGACGATCGTGCGCTTGAGCGACTCGTCGACAGGTCCCGGGAGGAGATCCGCGAGCATCTCCTCGCCCTCGTCGACGGAGAGCGGGTCGAGGGAGATCGAGGCGGCGTTGCGCTTCCCGCCTCCCCACATCGGTCGCATCTCGAACAGCTCGGCCCGCGCCGTCGCGACCACCGTGATCGGTCCCTGCGCCCAGTCCGCGACGTGGTCGATGAAGTCGAGCAGCCCGTCATCCGCCCAGTGGATGTCGTCCAGCACGAGGACGAGCGGGTAGCGCGCCGCGAGCCGTTCGAGGAACCGACGCCATCCATCGAACAGCTCGTCGCGGGCGATCGCGGTCGCCTCGCCCGCGCCGACGAGCGCGCGCAGGTGCGGTGCGACGCTGTCGTCGCCGAACAGCTCACGCGCCGCGGCCTCGGCCTTCTTGGCGGCCACCTCGGCGGGGTCGTCGTCGAAGATCTCGCACTGCGCCTTGATCGCGTCCGCGAACGCCGAGTACGCCGTGTTCCCGTACGCGAGGCAACGTCCGCGCCGCCAGTAGACGACGTCGGGGAGGCCCTCGATGTAGCGCTCGAGCTCCATGACGAGCCGCGACTTGCCGACGCCGGCGGGACCCACGATCGTCACCAGCGCGGGGCGGCCCTCGCCCTCGACGCGTCGGAGCGTCTGCTTCAGGACCGTCAGCTCCTCGTCGCGTCCGATCAACCGGGCCTCGAGCCCGAGCCGCGCGCGCTCGCCTCGGATCCGCGCCTTGATCCGGAGCGCGCTCCACGCCGGGACGGGCTCGGCCTTCCCCTTCAGGGTGAGGGCGTCGAGCTCTCGGTACTCGACGATCTCCTTGGTGCCCGTGTACACGGTCGGGCCGACGACGACCTGCCCGGGCTCGGCGGCCGTCTGCAACCGCGCTGCCGTGTTGACCGCGTCGCCGGTCAGCATCCGATCGCGAGGCCCCGAGACGCGCTCGACGTCGACGAGCACCTCGCCGGCCTCGATCCCGATCCGCATCGCGAGCGTCGGCTTGCCCTCCGCGGCGAACCCTCGGTTGAGCTCGGACAGGACGGCCTGCATCTCGAGGGCGGCTCGGACGGCGCGCTCGGCATCGTCCTCGTGCGCGCGCGGGACGCCGAACACCGCCAGGACGGCGTCGCCCATGAACTTCTCGAGGAGGCCCTCGTACCGCGCGATCTCCTCTGCGAGCCGATCGAAGGTCTGGCCGACGACGGACTGGACGACCTCGGGATCCTCACGTTCGGCGAGCGTCGTCGACCCGACGAGGTCGGCGAACAGCGCCGTCGCGAACTTGCGCTCCATCCGCGGCGCGTCGGTTGGCGCGAGCGCCGTCCCGCACGAGTTGCAGAAGCGCGCGCCTTCGGGGTTCTCGGCGCCGCACCTCGAGCACGTCAGCATGACTCGAACCCTAGCCGCGGCGCGCGACGCGGCGCTCGCAGCCGCTCAGAAGAAGTCGAGCATGAACGGCGCGGGGCCGGAGAAGAGCGCGGCGAGCGTCGAGACGAGTCGTTCGTCAGGCGGGAGCCAACCGAGCCGCACGGCGTCGCTCGGCGCGAGGAAGCCCGTGTACATCGCCGAGAGCGTGCGGATGTCGATCGTCGTCGCGGCGCTCGCAGCGGGCTCGACTGTCACCGAGCCGTCCGACGCGACGAGCCTCCACGGGCCTCGGTTGGCCTCGAAGTGCGGATCGTCCACCGCGAAGACGATCTCGCCCGAGACCGGCGGGTAGCCGCGCTGCTCGAGCGCGGTCGCGACGTTCAGGAGCCGGAGCATCCACCGGTAGTTCGACTCGATCGCCACTCGTTGAACCTCCACGAGATGCGACAGCGGATCGTCCGGCCGGCCGGTGAACCGCAGCGCCTGGCCGACGCCGCCGAACCCGCGGACGTACCCAAGCAGCGTTCGGTACGCCTCCGGCGTCGTGGCGATCAGGTGCCTGCATGCGAGCCGGAACGCGATGTCGAGCACGCCCTCGTGCGGTTCCTGCACGAACGAGGCGTAGCCGTCGACGCCGTCGTCACCGCGGACGACGACGACGCGGTGGACGGTGTCGCGCTGCCAGTGACCGAGGATCCGGTCGGTCCACCACCAGGGGTCTTCGCAATCGATCGGACCGTTGTGCGGCGTGATCGCGCGCCGGTAGCACGCGCGGATGGCGTCGAGATCCCGATCGACGTCGTACACCTCGACCGTTCCGGTCGCGTCTCGGTAGCGCGGGAGGTCGTCGAGTTGGATCTCGTGGGTGACGAACGACCCCGCGAGCGCGTATCCGAGCATGCGGTACGGCTGGAGCACGGCGGGATACAGCGCCGTCAGCGGGTCGCCGCGCTCGCGCGCCTCGCGGAGGAGCTCGATCACGGCGGCGCTGGCGTGCCCCCTGCCTCGGTGCTCGGGGAGCGTCGCGACGCCCCAGATCCCGCTCATCGCGAGGTCGCGTCCGCCGAAGCGCTGCGCGAATCGGCGCTCGCCGCTCGTTGCGACGAGGCGTCCGTCCTCGTAGACGCATCGCATGCCCTGGAGCGGGAGCGACGAGGACCGGTCGTCGATGAAGGCGCGGCTGAAGTTGAGCGAGACACGGATCACCTCGGCCGTCTCGAGGCGCTCGTCCTCCGTCGGCGGCCGGATCTCGCGCGTCATCTCACCGGTCGAAGTCGCACGCGCACGGCGACGATCCGCAGCGAGGGCATCCGTCGGCGTACCGCGCGGCCGCGCGCTCGAGATCCACGTCCGTGAGGTTCGCGAGCGAGGTCAGCCACGCCAAGACGTCGCCGAACTCGTGCTCGAGGTTCGCGCGGTCCATCGTCCGGAGCGCCTTCGCGAGCTCGCCGA
>DASPIF010000384.1:0-9985 GCA_035629255.1 Actinomycetota bacterium
CCACTGACCGCCACCACAGCCGTACTCCAGCACGGCCAGCCCCCGGACGTCGCCGAGTGCTCCGAGCTCCGACTCCGGGATCGACCAGGTACCCCACACGGCACGCGACGTCCCGAGTTGCGAGGCGTGCTCCCGCTGGTATCCGTCCGCCGCGCCGTCCCAGTACCGGCGGTTCTTGCGCACGTGCGCGGACGATGGTCGTCGCGTCCGCACGCGCGTCGTCGTCCGACGCCCGCCCGCGACGGTCACGACCGATCCAGCCATCCGCCGTGACGGCCGTGGCGTGCCGCGACGAGACCCGCCGCGATCGACAGCGCGATCTCCTCGGAGGTACCGCCGCCGAGGTCGAGACCGAGCGGTGAGCGGATCCGGGCGAGCGCGGCGTCGTCGAACCCCATCGCGCGCAGCGACGCCACGTACGGCCCGACGTGGCGACGGCTGCCCATCACACCGACGAAGCGCGCCGGCGAGCGTAGCGCCTCGGCGAGCAGGACCTCGATGCCTTCGGCGTCGTGATCGGTGAACACCACGTCGGTGTGCGCATCGATGCCGGCTTCGCGCAACGATGCGAGCGCAGGGCGATCCGCGTCGGTCAGCCGCTCGGCCCGCGGCTCGACGAGGGCCACGACGTCGTCGAGATCGGCGAGATGCCGCCGGATCGCGCGGGCGACGTCGGTCGCGGAGACGACGACGACGCGCGATCGGACCGTCGGCGGATCGAAGAACACGAGCACCGAGCCGTGCTCGTGTTCGTAGCGGCGCGTCTGTGCGGTCCCGCTCGCGGCGATCTCGGCCGCGTCGCGGACGGCCGCCTCGTCGAACTCGGCGCACCCGAGGGTGCCGTGCGCGGCGCCGCCCGGGACGATCCGCATCGCGTTGCCGACCCGGCACGGCGGCGTGCCCTCGATCTCGACCGCGCGGACCTCGACGGGCTCGGGGGTGATCGCATCCGCCGCCGGATCCGCGGCACCCGCGTCGCGCGGAACGTGGCCGGTCGGGTGCGCGCCCGTCGACCCCCCGAGCAGCTCGACCGCGTGCTTGAGCACCTCCGCCAGCGCGTCGAGGCCCTCCTCCACGCCCTTGGGGCTCCCGGGCAGGTTCACGATCAGGGTCGTGCCCCGGCTGCCTGCGGTCGCTCTCGACAGATCGGCCATCGGTGTGTGCACCCGGCCCGCGGCCCGCATCACCTCGGCGAGCCCCGGCGCCTCCCGGTCGAGCACCGCGCGCGTGGCCTCCGGGGTCACGTCGCGGGGACCGAACCCCGTCCCGCCCGTCGTCAGGACGAGCGCGAGCCCGGCGCCGGCGAGCTCCCGGAGGACGCGCTCGATCTCCGGCCGCTCGTCGGGGACGACGATCCGGTTCGACACCTCGAACCCGAGCGCCGCGAGCCTCTGGGCCGCGACCTCGCCGGATCGATCCTCACGGGTGCCACCGGCGACGCCGTCGGAGACGGTCACGACGCTCGCCGAACGCCGGTTCGCTGCCACGGCAACATCCTGCCAGACGGGTCGCGGCGCACCGGTGAAGGTCGACGCGCTCGCCCAGGCGCTAGCGTGCGGGACGACGGACGACGAGGAGGCATCGATGGAGGGTTGGATCGACGAGCTCGCTGCGGAGCTCGGGGAGGATCCGCTGACGCGCGAGGAGGTCGTCCGCCTGCTCGAGGCCTCGCGTGACGTCGCGCACCGCGTCGAGCGGAAGACGACGCCGCTGGCCGCGTTCCTCCTCGGGACGGCGGTCGGTCGCGCCGAGGGGGGCGGTATGGAGCGTCCCCGCGCGATGGAGGGCGTCTTCGGGACGCTCGCGCGCGTCCTGCCCGACGTAGCCCCGGACGCGACCGAAGCACCGCCCGCGAGCCCCGACGAGGTCGAGGAGGCGCGGGGCGAGGCGCCAGGCGCCTCGTAGCCACCGGTCTCCCGCCATCGCCGCAGTACGCTGACGGGGTGACGGATCTCCGGATGCTCGGTGTCGACCCGCCCGCCCAGGGCGCGCTCGTCGACACCTTCGGGCGCGTCGCCGACGATCTGCGGATCTCGGTCACGGATCGATGCAACTTCCGGTGCACCTACTGCATGCCGGCCGAGGGGCTCACCTGGCTCCCGAAGGAGCAGATCCTGACCTTCGAGGAGCTGACGCGTGCGCTCCGAGTCTTCGTCGAGCTCGGGATCCGCTCGGTGAAGGTGACCGGCGGTGAGCCGACCGTTCGCGCGGACCTTCCGCGACTGATCGAGATGTTCCGCTCGGTCGCGCCGAACGTCGATCTGTCGATGACCACGAACGGCGTCCTGCTCGACCGCCTCGCCCCGCTGCTCGCGGACGCGGGGCTCGACCGCGTCACCGTCTCCCTCGACTCGTTGCTGAGCCACCGTTTCGAGGAGATGACGAGGCGCGACGCGCTCGACCGGGTGTTCGCCGGGATCGAGGCGGCCGAGGGCGCGGGGCTCACGCCGATCAAGATCAACTGCGTCGTGATCGGGGGGACGAACGACGAAGAGGTCGCCGACTTCGCCACGTGGTCGCGCCGGACGGGTCACGCGGTCCGGTTCATCGAGTACATGCCGCTCGACGCACAGCACGCCTGGGAGCGCGACAAGGTGGTGCCGTCCTCGACGATCCTCGAGGCGATCGGTGAGATCTACCCGCTCACGGCGGTCGGTCCCGACCACGAACCGGCGACGAGCTACCGCTTCGCGGACGGTGCGCCCGGTGGCATCGGAGTGATCGGGACCGTGACCGAGCCGTTCTGCGACACCTGCAACCGCCTCCGGATCACCGCCGAGGGTGAGGTCCGCGCGTGCCTCTTCGCGGTCGAGGAGACCGATCTCCGGGGACCGATGCGCTCTGGCGCGAGCGACGAGGAGCTCGCCGACCTCGTCCGCGGGACGGTCTGGCGGAAGTGGTCGGGGCACCGGATCAACCACCCCGACTTCGTCCAGCCGGAACGTTCGATGTCATCGATCGGCGGCTGACCCGCCGGCGTCGACCCGGACGGGCAGCGCGGATCGCCGCCGCGCGAGGCCTGTCAGACCCGCGGACGGACGCGCCGGGCCACGCGGCGGACGGCGTCACCCGCGAGGAACCATCCGACCGCCGTCGCGACGATCGCGAGCACCGTGAACAGCACGATCCCGAACCACCGCGTCGCCTGGAGGGACCCGGGCGTGGACCCCGCGAGGATCGTCGCCTCGTCGGAGATCGCGGGTTCGGCGTCCCCGAGGGTGCCGACGGTGATCGCGACCGCCCAGACGCACGCGATCGCTCCGACCAGGAACAGCACCCCGAACGCGACGCTGACCCCTTCGAGCCAGTCGTGTTCGGCGACGCGCTGGCGCAGCCGCCGTCGAACCGACCGAACGCTCACGGCTCGACCCCCGCGAGCTTCGCGAGGTTCGAGATCCGTCGCAGCACGAAGCGGCGACCGTCGCGTTCGACGTATCCGCGGCGCTGCAGGTCCGACAGGATCCGCGTGACGTTCTCCCGACTGCCGCCGCACAGGCTCGCCAGGTCCGCGTGCGTGACGACGGCCGGGACGACCGCGCCGTCGCTCGGGAGATCGTCGAGAGACGGCGCCACGAGCTGGAGCAACCGTTTCGCGACCCGTCCCTTGAGGTCGAGGTAGAGCAGATCCTCGACGAAGGCCTCGTGCGACTGCACCTGACGGGCCAGCGCGCGCAGGATCGCGCGGGCGGCGACGGGCTCGTGCGCGAGGAAGCCGACGAAGGCTTCGGCGTCCGTGCGCCAGACCTCCGACTCCTCGAGGGCGAGGGCGGCCGCCGTCCGTGACATCTCCCCCAGCACGCCGAGCTCGCCGAAGAACTGCGGACGGTCGAGCGTCGTGTGGAGCTGGCGATGGCCGCTCGCGGACAGGGAGCTGATCTCGACGCGACCCGAGATGAGGAAGAAGACGTCAGGGGACGCGTCACCCTGATGGAACAGATAGGTGCCACGCCGGTACCGACGCGTGGTTCCACGATCGGCGAGCCGCGCGATCGTGTCCCGGTCAGCGCCGTCGAACAGCGGGGTCGCCGCCATCTCGTCGGTCACGGCGGAGCTCGACGCGGCGGTCATCGCGGCAAGCGTAGTCACCTTGCCCTCCTCGCGCTGCACGACGGTGCTCGCAGACGCGACGGCGGGCCCGAGGTTCGGGCCCGCCGAGGCAGGTACCTGCGATGCGGCGTCCTAGCCGCCCATCTTCTTGGGCGTGATCTTCTTCGCCGTCTTCCTCTTCGTCACCCGGGTCGCAGCTGCCTTCGTGGTGCCGCTCGAGCTCTTCGAGGCCGCAGCCTTGGGAGTGATCTTCTTGTCCGCCATCCGATCCACCTCCTTCTCGTTCCGAGCCCCGAGGGGCGGGACGACTCCGTTACCTCGCCATCGTCACGCACGCATGTCGCGATGCTTTGTGTCGCGCGTCACCGGACCGCAGGTGACGTTCGTCACGTTGCGGCGCCGGGTGCCCGGCCGTCGAGCTCGGGCAGCTCGAGGGGATCGGGCCGAGGCGTACATGCGCCGCAGTAGAGCGCGTCTTCGACGACGAGCGCTTTCGTGACGTCCTGGCCGAACAGCTCGAGCACGTAGGGAAGGGTTTCGACGTGGTCCTCGCAGATCCCTCGACCACAGAACCGGCACGCGCCGATCGCGGTCTTGCGGCAGTGCCAGCAATCCATCAGGCCCCCGTTCGTCGGGTCAATGCTGCCACGTGCGGTCGCTCGCCGCGGGGTGCAGCGTCCCGCGCCGGAACGCATTCGCGACGACCCGGTCGAACCCCTCGCGATCGAGCTCGAACACCCGGACGGGGGTGCGCGCCACGACGGTGGCGGTCCTCGGCACGTCCTCGAGCAGCGCGACCTCCCCGAAATGCGCGCCCGGACCGAGGGTGCGGAGGAGCTCACCAGCCCGCGTCACATCGACCTGTCCGGCTCGGATCGCGTAGAACGCGTCGCCCTCGGCGCCCTCCTCGATGATCTCCTCGCCCGGCGCGAGGTTCCGCCACATGCCGTGCTCCCGCACCTCGGCGAGATCGTCCGAGCCGAGCGCGGCGAACGCGGGGAGCTGACGGAGCTCGGCGATCTCTTGGAGCGTCGGCGCGAACTCGGGGACGGTGACCATGTCCGCGAGCAGCCGGTCGAACGTCGGCTCGTCGACCTCGAAGAGCTGCGTGTCCTCGAGCGCCCGCACCGTGGCACTCCTCGGTGCGTGGTCGATCAGGCCGAGCTCGCCGAACGAATCACCGCGGGTAAGCGTCCGGATGACGCGCTCCGTGCCGTCATCGGGATGCTCCTCGATCACGTGGAGGGCGCCGCGACGCACGACGTAGAAGGCCTCCGGCCGGTCGCCCTGCCGGAACACCGATTTGCCGGCCGGATACGTCCGCAGCTGCACGCGGCCGGCGAGGTCCGACAGGATCTCCGCAGGCAGATCGTCGAACATCGCCGAACCGTCGATCAAGGTCGCGGCCTCGACGCGCCAGGAGGTCTCGAGACGGAACCGGATCGCGCGCACCAGGGCACGAGCGCGCCGGAGCAGCGAGCGGATCAGCGCGATGCCCCCACGGATCACCGGCCCCGTCACGAACGCCGCAAGCGCGAGGAGCAGTATCCGCCCTACCACCCCGCCGCCCCACAGGGATCGCACGAGGCCACCGAACACCTCCTCCCAGAAGTAGATCGACCAGTAGACCGACAGGATCGTGAAGATCACGCCCAGGAAGGCGTAGAGCCCGAGCCCGACCTCCTGCTTGGTGAACCGCTCGCGGCGATGGAGCTTCCGCCAAAGGTCGTAGCGGATGAACTGGAGCGACCGAGGGCGCAGGTCCGGGACCTGGATCAGATCCGAAAGCAGCCAATACCCATCCAGCTCCAACATCGGAACGAGGTTGAGGAAGATCACGAAGTAGTTGAGGAGGGCGAACTTGTACAGCACCGACGACAGCGCCATGTCGGGGAACGCCCACGCGAGCGCGGACGCCGCACCCGCGATGATCAGCTCGGCGTAGGGGCCCGCCGAGGACTGCACGATCCGTTGCCCGCGATCCATCATCAGGCCGTCGGAGGAGTCCACGAAGAATGCCGGCGATCCGAAGTAGATCATGAAGCCCGCGCTCTTGACGCGACGTCCGTAGTGCACGAGGACCACGGCGTGGCCGAGCTCGTGCATGAACGTCAGGAAGTAGCTCATCGCGAGCAGGATCAGGGACTCGGCCGCGGCGGATTCGGCCGAGATCGAGAACCGGCCGGAGCGGTACAGCGACCAGAACGCGAGGCCACCGGCGACGGCGGCCGCGAACGCGAGGAGCCCGACGATCGGGACGAAGAACCACCGCAGCAGCCAGCGGTACGACCACGCGACGAGCCGGTGGGCCCCCGTCCATTCGATCGACAGCGTCTTCGTGAACTCGCGCATCCGTCGTCGTGGGCCGGAGACAGGGTCGATCGCGCGCTCGACGATGCCGGGGACGTCGACGAAGGTCGACGTCAGGAAGTTCCCGACGCGCAGATGCCGGACGAGATCCGCGACCGCCGAGACGTCCATGTCCCCTGAGCCCTGGAACCGTTCGACGACGATCTCCTTGACCGTCCGTGTGCCGTCCATGAGCGGCAGGAGGTCGACCTCCGCCGGTTCCAGCCGGTAGTGCAGGAGCTCGCGAGGGTTCGCGATCATCGCGTAGTCGTTCCCCCACCGCAGGCGGAACAGCTTGACCTCGACGTCGGGGGCGAGCTTTGGACGGAACCGCGCGGGGTCGACCCGGTCCGCGAGGCCGCTCCAGAGGTCGACCTCGACGTCGTCTCCGGCGCGCTCGGCGGCGCCCGCGATCGCAGCGAACACGCCCCGGTCGATCACCCCCGCCGTCATCGCGACGGCGGTCGCTCGCGCTCGGCCTCGAGGCGGCGCCCGATCGAGGCGTACACCGAGGGACGGACCGGCGGACGCCGGTGCGACGCGAAGAGGTTGCCGACGAACCCCCCGGCGAGCAGCGCGATGACGGCGGCCGTCACGACGGACCCCCAGGTGAGCCCAGAGTCCGTGGGCGGACGGCGCAGCGTCCGTCGGACGGCCGCGCGTTCCCCGCGGTCGCCGGTGACGGACAGCTCGAACGACGACGACGCCGGGATCGGCGAGATCACGTCGGCGTCGACGCGGAAGGAGAGGTTCGCGCCGCCGGTCGTGAGGACGATCCTCGAGCCGGCGATCCGGAGATAGCGGCCGCTCGCCTCGGAGCCGGTGCCCGCAACGACCGAGAACCCGGCCAGCGTCCCCTTCGCGTCCTCGATGTCGTACGTGATCCGGTCGGTCTCCTCCCCGCGGACCAGCAGCGCGATCTCGACGAGGTGCAACCGGTCCCAACCGCCGGGGACGGTCGCGTCCACGCGCACCGAGATCGTCCCGCCCGCGGTCCGAGCTCCCTGGACCTCACCGTCGAGGACCGGCCCACGGGGGGCGACCGACGGTGACGCCGGGCTGGGCGTCTGACCGAACGTCGCAGCGGTGCAGAGCGCGATCGCGGCGAGGATGCAGACGCGACCCATCGCGGCGAGGACGGTGGACGGCTCCCGGCGTGCCATCAGGCGCATCTTCCGTGCCGGGTCGACCCGGTGCAACGTGACGGACGACACCTCCGAGGGGTGCGCGGAGTCACACGGCCCGGCGAGACTGTGCGCGTAGCGTCGCCCCGAGTTCACGACCGGAGGAGGGTCCCGGAGATGTTGAGCGGAGACATGGCACGGATGCAGATCGCCGATCGGGTCCGCGATGCCGAGTTCGACCGCCGCGCCCGCGCGGGGCGGCGGCAACGGGACATCACGCGCGCGACGTCGCGGCGCACGCTTCGGGCCGCCGTCGTCGCCACCCTCGTCCCCGGACGGCACTGAGCCGGGCGCAGGTCCGAGGCGATCGACCGCCATCGGTCGCCGCGGGGTTCTTCCGGCGGTCGCGGCGCGCCCGCATCGGCGCGACGGCGTGCGGCTCGAGGACGTGCGCCGTCGAGCGGGGGGCCGGAGACCCGGCTCCCCGCCCTCCTTTTGCGAGCGATGGATCTCATCGTCCGAGGTGCCGGATCTCGAGCTCGGGGAGGTCGTCAGCGGGATCGAACCCGAGCACCCGGCCGTAGAACGTCAGCTCCGCTTCACACGCGCGCGCGATGCTCTCCGCCTTGCGGAACCCGTGCTGCTCACCCTCGAACGTCAGGTACGCGTACGGGATGCCCTTGCGCTCGAGCGCCTCGACCATCACCTCGGCCTGCGACGGTGGGACGACGGCGTCCTCGAGCCCCTGCAGGATCAGGAGCGGCCGCTCGATCGCGTCGGCCTTGCGGACCGGTGAGCGCTCGCGCCACCGCTCCACCGTATCCGGCCACGGACCGACGAGCAGGTCGGTGTACTTGAGCTCGAACTTGTGCGTGAACGTCGCGAACGGCTCGAGATCCGCGACGCCGAAGTAGCTGGTGCCGCCTGCGTAGGAACGCGGATGGAACGCGAGCGAAGCGAGCACGATGTAGCCGCCGGCGCTGCCCCCCGTGACGACGCAGCGATCCCCGTCGACCCGCCCCGCGTCGGCGAGGTACCGCGCCGCGGCGATGCAGTCCTCGACGTCGACGATCCCCCACTGCTCGTACAACAGCCCGCGGAAGTCGCGGCCGTACCCAGTGCTCCCTCCGTAGTTCACGTCGACGACCGCGAATCCGCGGCTCGTGAAGTACTGCAGGTACGGGCGGAGCGTCGGGGTCGTCTCCGAGGTCGGCCCGCCGTGCGCGTGGACGACGAGCGGAGGCCGTTCGTCGTCCGGACCCGTGAACGCCGGGTTCGTCGGGGGGTAGAAGAACCCATGGGCGGTCCGGCCGTCGGCGCTCGGGAACGTGATCGGCTCGCCGATGGAGACGAGGTCCGCCGAGATGCCGAGGTCGTCGGCGGAACGCAGGACCTCGACCGACCTGGACACGAAGTCGAGCATCACGATCTCGTCCGCGGCGATCGCGCTCGCCGCGGTGAACGCGATCCGACTCCCACTCGCGCGAACGTACGGCGGGTCGAACACGGTGTACGGGACGTCGACGTCGATCAGCTCTCCGGTCGTCGCGTCGAGCATCCCGAGGTGGTGCTCCCCGCCCGAGCGGTACGCACACACGATGCGTCCGTCGTCGAGGAACGCGAACGGCGAGTACCCGAACTCCCACATCGGGACGTCGAACTCGGCGTCGCGAGGGGCGAGGTTCGTCATCGAGCCGTCTGCGCCGACACGGTAGAGGTTCCACCATCCCGTCCGATCGGAAACGGCGTGCAGCACGCCGTCCGGCGACCACGTCGGATGCAACAGCGACCCTCCCGACGAGACGACCCGCGGCGCCCCGGGGGTGCCGCCGTCGACGTCCGCGATCATCAGCTCGGTCTCGTCCCACGGCATCCAGGGCATCCGCCATCGGACCCACGCGACGGCAGAACCGTCCGGCGCCCACGCGGGCGAGGCGACGAAGTCGGCATCGGCGTCGACGATCACCACCTCCCCCGAGCCGTCCGTCCGCAGGAGCACGAGCTCGTTGACCGGAAGGCCTTCGCCCCCATGCCGTTCCCGCACGCACGCGATCCACCGCCGGTCCGGCGAGACGGCCATGTCGGCGTACCGGAGCGACCGCCGTGCGGGCGGCTCGGGCGTGATCGGGTCCGGCTCGTCGCCCGGCTGCTGGCGGTAGAGACGCTGATCGTCGAGGTTCGAGAAGTACGCGACGCCGTCGGCGACGGCGTACGCACCGCCGCCGTACTCGTGCACGAGCGTCCGGACGTCGAACCCTTCGGACGTCACGTCGGCAGGGTCGCCCCACGGCTCGCCGCGGACGAGGACGTTGCGCCCGCCCTCGGCCGGGCGCAGCTCGAGCCACCAGACGGCGTCGCCGTCGATCCGCGGCTCGTAGACGTACGTGTTCGCCCGCGCGACGAGATCCGCGGTGATCGGCGAGGCCCACGCGCCGTACCGCGCGACCTCGGTCACGGGCGCCACC
>DASPIF010000385.1:0-11685 GCA_035629255.1 Actinomycetota bacterium
CACGAGGTCCTCGCGCTCACCGAGCACGTCCCCGGCCACCCGCCGTGGCCCGCGCAGGCCGACGCGGCCATCGCGCAGGTCGAGCTGGCGCGAGGACGGACCGCTCAGGCGACCGAGGCTGCCCGCTCGGCCCTCGGCAGGATCGACGCGTCGATGACCGAGGACGCGTCGCTCGAGGTCTATCTGCCGGCGGCGCGGGCGATCGTCGAGGGCGGGACCGAGGAGGAGCGCGCGATGCTCGTGGACTTCCTGCGCGTCGGTCTGGCGATGATCGCGCAGCGCACGTTGGACCCGGACGTCCGCGCGCGGTGGTTCCGGGGGCCGGTCGGCGCCGAGCTCGCCCGCATCGCCGGCCCGATCTCCGCCGGCGGCGGCTCGGGCGCGCCGGCGATGGATCCGAAGGACGTCGAGCTCCTCGAGCGCCTCGTCGCCGGCCGAACCGACCGCGAGATCGCCGACGAGCTCGAGGTGGCGGAGGCCGACGTAGCACGACGCCTGATGGAGCTCTTCGCGCGGATCGGCACGCGCTCGCGCGCCGAGGCCACCGCGTTCGCCTTCCGGGAGGTCGTGTAGGTGTTGCGGGCCCGGGTCGACCGCCACAAGTGCGTCGGGGCCGGCAACTGCATCACCCTCGCGCCGACGGCCTTCGATTGGGTGGAGGGCGACTTCTCCAAGGCCGACGTGGTCGAGGCCGGCAGCGTCGACGAGGAACTGCTGCGGTCGGCGGCGCTCGCGTGCCCGACCGGCGCCGTGGACGTCGAGGAGGTTGCCGACCTGCTGCCGTGGCAGCTCCGAGGCAAGGAAGCGCCCCGACGGGTCGAGAAGTCGTTCATGTTCACCGACATCGAGCGGTCCACGAACCTGGTCGAGGCTCTCGGCGACGAGGCATGGCAGAACCTGCTCCGCTGGCACGACGAAACCCTGCGAGGGCTGTTCGCCGACCACCGCGGCGAGGAGATCGTCGGGACCGGCGACGGGTTCTTCGTCGGATTCGACTCCCCCGACGAGGCGCTCGCTTGCGCGGTGGCGATCCAGCGCCGGCTCGCGGATCACCGGCAGAAGGCCGGCTTCGCCCCGCAGGTGCGCGTCGGCGTGCACGCCGCGGGCGCGACGCAGGTCGGCAAGAACTTCACGGGGAAAGGCGTCCACGAGGCCGCGAGGATCGCCGCGCTGGCGGCGGGCGGGGAGATCGTCGCGAGTCGGGCGACGGCGGCGGGCTCGCGCTACCCCGTGACGGAGCCGCGCGAGGTGGAGATCCGAGGCGTGTCCGAGCCGGTCGAGGTCGTCATCGTCGACTGGCGTTGAGCCCGGCGAGCGTGCTCGATGTCGACGTCGATGAGGGCCCGTGGGCTCGGGACGTCGTTACGCGGTCGACGAGGACGCCATGCCTCGGACCCACTCGCACCGCCCTCGTGAGGCGATGCCGCGGAGTACGCCGGCGGCGTACGCTCGCGTCATGGAGGGACGATCGTTCGCGCGGATCCTCGCGGTGCTCGCCGGGATCGGGTTCGGCGCGAGCGGGCTGTGGGCGCTCGTCGCGCCGGCGTCGTTCTTCGACGCGCTCGCGCCGTTCGACCCGTACAACCAGCACTTCCTGCAGGACATCGGTTCGTTCCTGATCGGCCTCGGAGCGGTGCTCCTGCTCGCGAGCGTGCCCGCGCGCGCCGACGCGCTGGCGGTCGCGCTGTTCGGCGTCGGCATCGGGTCGCTCGCGCACACGATCTCGCACGTGATCGGCATCGACCTCGGCGGCCGCCCGGCGATCGACATCCCGCTCCTCGGCGCGCTGACCGTGGTCCTCATCGTGGCCGGCTGGATCCGCACGCGGGACGCGACCGAACGCTGAAGATCACGTGCGCTCGGGGCCTCGCTCCCGCGAGGCTGCGAGCGTCGAACGCGACCTCCGGCGCCGGCCAGCGGCGAAGCCGCTATCCCTCGACCGTGAGCGTCCCCTCCATGCCCTGCTCACGGTGGAATTCGCAGAACAGCGTGTACGTGCCGGGTTCGAGATCGACCGTCGCCGTCGCCGTCTGACCGGCCTCGACCTCCACGTCGACGTCCTCGCCCTCGACCGTGAACGTGTGGGGAGCCTCGCCCTCGTTCACGAGCTCGACCTCGCCTCCCGAGATCGTCGGGTTCGAGGGACTGAACGCGTTGTCCTGGAGCGTGACCGTCGACGTGCCCGACGCGGAGCCGCCGTCACCGTCGCCCCCGGACTCACCGCCGCCGTCCCCGCCACAGGCCGCGAGCGCGACGGCGACGGTCGCAACCGCCAGTGCCATCCTCATGTGGACCTCCTCTTCGTCTCGGCGCGGGCGGCCCCGGCATCGCCCTCAGACGACCCGGACCGTCCCGCGCATGCTCGGATGGATCTGGCAGATGTACAGGTACGTGCCGACCTCCGGGAACCGCGTCGAGAACTCCGCGCCCGGATCGAGCGTGCCGGAGTCGAACGTGCCGTCGTCGGCGGTGACGGTGTGCGGGGTGGGGTCGGCGTTCACCCACACGGCGTCGGTGCCGGCCGGGACCTCGAGCTCGGTCGGCGAGAACCCGAAGTCCACGATCTCGACGCGGTCGCCGCCCGTCGGGGCCGTCTCGACGCGGACGAGCGGCGCTCCGGGGCGGACCTCGAGCATCCCCTCCATCCCGAGATCGTCGTGCCCCTCGACGAAGCACTCCACCTTGTAGAGCCCGGCCGGAAGGTGCATCGGGATCTCGGCGGAATCGCCCGGGCCGAGCGGCTCGCCCTCGAACTTGAACCCGTCGTCGTCCCCGCCGCCGCCGGGACCGCTGTGGTCCTCGTCGACCTCCTCGATCTCGATCTCGAACCCGTGAACCATCGTGCCCTGGTTGCGGATCACGAACGTGACGGGCCCGGGCCGGATCTCGTCCGCCTCGAACGTGATCGCGTACTCGCCGAACCCCAGCTCGAGGCCGCCGCGTTTCGGGTCGACCCGTCGCGGGCCGTCATCCGAGGGAGCCTCGCCGGCCGCGACCGAGGATGCGTCGCCGCCTGCGTCTCGAGGAGCGGGGGCGTCGGGGGGCGTCTCCCCCCGCGCGCACGCGACGGACGAGACGAGCGCGACGGTGATGACGAACCGGCCGGGCGACATGCATCGATGATGCGGAGCGAAGTGTCAAGCGACGGTTATCTCGGAGCGAAGAACCGCTCAAGACGAGCTCTCGGATGACCTCCCTCGCGGAGGGCCGCCCGCGACGCACCGTGCTGGCACCCACGGCAGCATCCCGCGATCGCCGGGCCAACCCCGTCGTCGCGTCGTGACCGGCCTCCTAGCGTCGGGCGTATGGAGCGCGCGGGGCGCTCCAGGAAGGGAGGATTCATGGCGAGGAACCGAACGAGATGGGTCGTCGGCGCTTCGATCGTCGCGGCGTCGCTGACCTTGTCCGGCGTTGCGGTCGCGACGGCGCCGACGGGATCCGTCGCCTCCGAGGTGATCGGCGCGGGATCGACCGATCAGAATTTCAAGCTGGTCGCCAGGCCCGACACGAACACGGTCGTCGCGAGCTTCACGATCGGACCGAACTCGTCGACCGGATGGCACACGCACCCGGGCAGGACGCTCGTCACGGTGAAGACCGGCACGTTCACGGTCTACCACGCGGACGATTGTGAGCCGCTCGTCTACGAGCCCGGGGACGCGTTCGTGGAGCTGCCTTCGAGCATCCACGTCGGCCGGAACGAGACCGCGGAGCCTGTCGAGCTCGGCGTGGGCTTCTTCCGCGTCCCGATCGACGGGAGCCCGCGGATCGACCAGCCGCAGCCGACCACCTGCGACGTCACGTAGGACGCGAACGCACGAGGCGATCCCCGTGGGGGCGCGAGGGCCCCCACGGGGAGCCGCAAGACAGGGTCATGCCGCTCGTCGGTCGCTAGATTGCAGGCATGCAGACGAGGAACTGCGATCAGGAGCACGCGCGAGCCTCCAAGGCGATCGTCCGCGTGATGATCAAGAGCACTCACGCGAACCGGCCGGGACGACCGATGATCAGGGAGCGCTACCTCTGCCGGGCCCACGCCACGGAGCTCCGCGCCCTCGGATTCGAGCTCGTCGGTCTCTAGGCGGCGCGTTTCATGCACCATGGCGCGGGAACCTCGGGCGAGCCCCTGGGATAGGCTTCCCGAGCGATGGCCGGGTACGCGACGCCGGAGGAGGAGTGGTCGGCGCTCCTGACCGGCACGCATCCCCACCTGAGCCATCCGAGCCCGCTCCGGTTCGTCCCGTCGTCGCCGCGGTGCAAGCTGTGTAAGGCTCCGTTCCGCGGACCGGGCGGTGCGATCTTCGGTCGGTACGGGTTCGCACCGTGGCCGAAGAACCCCAACATCTGCGGGCGTTGCTTCCGGGCGATGGAGACGGCGACGCGCGCGTGTCCACGGTCGCAGGACGGGAGCATCGCCGGCGCGGAGATCGAGCTGTCGATGCTGTTCGCGGACGTGCGGGGCTCGAGCAAGATCGCGCGGACGATGTCGTCGGTCGAGTTCACCCGGCTCATGAACCGGTTCTACCGCGTCTCGAGCGACGTGCTCTTCGGGATGAACGCGATCGTCGAGAAGTTCGTCGGCGACGAGGTCGTCGGGCTGTTCATCCCGATGCTGACGGGACCGGAGCACGCGCGCGTCGCCGTCGAGACGGCGCAAGCGTTGCTCCACGCAACGGGGCACGGCACGGCGGACGGACCCTGGGTGCCGCTCGGGGCCGCGGTGCATACGGGTCGCGCGTTCGTCGGGATCGTCTCGTCCGGAGCGAACTCGGACTTCACGGCGCTCGGCGATCCGCTGAACGAAGCCGCGCATCTCGCGTCGCACGCCGCCGCCGGCGAGGTCCTCGTCACCGTCGCGGCCGCGTCGTCGGGTGGCATCGACACGACCGGCGCCGAGCGCCGGGACCTCTCGCTCAAGGGGCATCCGATGGACGCCATCGTCCTCGGCGTGAGCGACGCAGCCGCCGCGTCGTAGATGCTGTCACGACTCTTCCTGATCCGACCGGGCGAGGGTCGCACCGTCGCGCTCGTCGTCGGGCTGATGTTCCTGTCGGTCGCCGGCATGACGGTCGGGGAGAGCGGCGCGAGCGCCCTGTTCTTCGAACGCGTCGGTCCCGACGCGTTGCCCCGGGTCTACCTCCTGCAGGGCGTCGTCGGGCTCGTCGCGATGCTCGTGCTGACCGCGGTGCTCGGCCGCTTCGAGCGCCGGCGGACGTACGTGCTGCTCCCGCTGTTGCTCGCAGCGCTCATCGGGATCGAACGCGTGCTCCTCGTGGTCGCGGTACCGGGCATCTACCACGCGCTGTGGTTGACGACGACGATCGGCAGCCTCGTGCAGGGCGTGTACCTGTGGGGCACGGCGGGGTCGGTCACCGACACGCGCCGCGCGAAGCGGCTGTTCCCGCTGTTCGGCGGCGGGAGCATCCTCGGCGCGGTCGCGGGGGGTCTCGGGACGCGGCCGCTCGCGGCGGCCTTCGGCGCCGAGAACCTGTTGATCGTCTGGGCGCTCGCGTTCGTCGCGACCTCGGTCCTGACCGCGGCCGTCCTCGGCGTCCGGCGACGCGAGGCACGGCGCCGGCTCGCCCGGCGGCCGGTGACCGCCCTCGGCGAACTGCGCGAGGGCTTCCGCTTCGTCAGGCGCTCGCCGTTGCTCATCTGGATGTCGGTCGCCTCGATCCTGTTCTCGATCCTGTACTACTCGCTGTACCTGCCGTTCGCGCAGGTGGCGACGGCGCGGTACCCGGATCCCGAGGCGCTCGCCGGGTTCTTCGGGTTGTTCTGGGCGGTCGTCACGAGCGCCGCGTTCGTGATGTCGATCCTCCTCGCGAACCGCCTGCTGGGCTGGTTCGGCGCCGCGGCGATGATCCTGGTGCTCCCGGTCCTGTATTCGGGCGCGTTCACGACGTTGCTGCTCGCGTCGACCTTCGGGACGCTGGTCACGATCCGGTTCGGCGTCAGCGCCTGGCTCCAGGGCGTGAGCTCGACGTCATGGGAGGCGCTCGTGAACGTCGTCCCGGAGCATCGTCGGGACCAGACGCGCGCGTTCCTGAACGGCGGTCCCGCGCAGATGGGCACCGCGATCGCCGGCGTGGTGCAGATCGTCGGTCAGCACGCGTTGTCGGTCGCGCAGTCGGCGGCGATCGGTCTTGCGGCCTCGCTGATCACCGCCGTCGTGGCCTGGAACATCCGTCGGTCGTACACGGGGGCGCTGGCAGACGCGATCCGTGCCGGACGCCCGCGGGTGTTCGACGATGCGATCCCGAACTCGGCCGTCGCGCTCCGCCGCGACGCGACGGCGATCGGGCTCGCCGTCGACGCGCTGCGCGATCCGGACCCGCGAGTCCGGCGTCTCGGGGGCGAGCTCCTCGAGGGCGCGGACGACGTTCGAGCGAACGACGCGCTGCGCGTCGGCCTGCACGACGAGGACGCGCTGGTGCGCGCGACGGCGGTTCGGGCGCTCGGGACCTCGCTCGCGGACGACGAGCTGACACGCGCGTTCGGCGACGAGGATCCGGTCGTGCGGCGCACCGCGGTCGCGGTCGCACGTGAGGTGCCGGCCTCGCTCGTCTTCGACGCCGATCCGGGTGTCGTGGCGCGCGCGGCCGGACGTCTCCTCGCAGAGCCGGCCGGCGTGGAGGCCGCGACGGCGATCGAGCGGCTCATCGGCGACGCGGACCCCACCACCCGCCTGCTCGCCGTGAACGCGATCGGGGCCGCCCCGCCGTCCGGCGAAGGCACGCGGCTCGCTCGGCTCGCGCTCGAGGACCCTTCACCCGCCGTCCGCGTCGCCGCCGTCGAGGCCGTCGCGTCGCAGGGCGGCGAGGTCGCGATCGCTGCCGGGCTGGACGCGCTGGCCTCGCCGGAGCCCGCCGTCCGAGCCGTCGGTCGCGCCACGCTGCGCCGGACCGGTCTGGACGGCCGCGCATCCGCGCTCGACGAGCTCGTGTCGCGCTGGTCGGCCCTCGCGCGGAACGACACGGACAGGGCGGCGTCCGTCACCGACGACGGTGAGGCAGCCGACCTGCTGCGGGCCACCCTCGGCGCACGCGCGCGGTCGCGGGCCCTGATCGCGTTGTCCGCGGCGCTCGTCCGGAGCGACGACCCACCGGCGACCGACCGGGCGCTCGAGATCCTCGCGGACCCGACGGCCGGCGAGGTCGCGAACGCGCTCGAGACGATCCAGGCGGCAGCGCCGGCAACGCGACCGCTGCTCGCGCTGTGGGAGCCGGCGGGCGCGAGGAGGGTCGGCCCGTCCACGGCGGACACCGTCGAGGCGATCGCGAACGACGAGGATCCGTTCGTCCGCGAGGTGGCCGAGCTCGTACGATCCTCACGGGATCGGGGAGGTTCGGTGGCTCGGACCCGAGGATCGATGTCGCAGGTCGAGCTCGTCCTCATCCTGCGCCGGATCCCGTTGTTCTCGGCGCTCGAGCCCGCCGAGCTCCAGCGCGTCGCCGCGATCGCCGGCGAGCGGACGTACGCGGACGGTGAGGTGATCGGGGTCGAGGGCGATGTCGGCGATGAGATGCACGTGATCGTCGACGGGACGGTCCGGGTCGTCCGCGGCGACACCGCGATCGCTCGGCGCGGACCGGGCGACATCGTCGGCGAGATGGCCGTGATCACGAAGGAGCCGCGGATCGCCTCGCTCGTCGCCGAGGGTGACGTGCGAACGCTCCGCATCGAACATCACGCGTTCGAGGGCATGCTTCGCGAGCGCCCGGACATCGCGATCGGGGTCATGCGCATCCTCGCCGACCGCCTCAGCGCGGCTGCGGCGCCGGTCGAACATCCGACGGCCTGACCTGACCTCCACGCGCGTCGCGGAGACGATGTGCATAACTTCACCGCGGTTGTCACGGGTGTGCCTGGGTATCCCGTGCGCGTCCAACCCGGACGCGAGAGAGGACCGAAGGTCCTCCCAGAGACCAGGAGGCGTATGTGAGGAAGCGGATCATGATGATCGCTGCGGCGATGAGCGTGCTCACGCTGTTCGCGATGACACAGGCGGCGATCGCCGATCGATCGGCTCAGCGTGAGGCGGGCGGCCGTGCCCGCGGGATGCTGATGCCGTTGAACAACTCCGGTGCCTACGGGCGTGCCGCCGTCGGCACAGACGGCCGTCAGCTCGATGTGCGCGTTCAGGCGCACGAGCTCGCTCACGCGTTGCCGCACGCGATGCACATCCACTGGGGCGAGGAGGCGCGCCATGAGTGCCCGACCGTCTCTCGTGACGACGATGGTGACTTCCGACTGACCACCGTCGAGGGTGTTCCCGCATACGGACCGGTCCGTGTGTCGCTCACGACGAGCGGCGACACGAGCCCCGAGAGCGTCCTGGCCGTGGATCGCTACCCGACGGCTCCTGAGGGCACGATCCGATACGAGCGACAGATCCGGACGCAGGGCGAGGTGGCTCGTGCGATCCGGCGTGGCGAGGCCGTCGTCGTGATCCACGGTGTCGATTACAACGGCAACGGGCGGTACGACTTCAACAGCGCCGGCGAGAGCGACCTCAACGAAGATCTGCCGGCTGAGGCGACGGACCCCGCGGTGTGTGGGGCGCTGTCCCGGTAATACCCGCAGATCGGCGGTGCATCAGATGCAGCGAGCGCAGCCTCGGCCTGGCTCGGGCTGAGGCTGCGCTCGATTAGGATCGACCACGTGCCGGTACGGATCGATCCAGAGAGCAACGAGACCGACGCGCTCTTCGACCTCGTACGACTCGAGGGCCGCGAGGTCCTGGAGATCGGATGCGGCGACGGGCGGCTGACGCGGCGGTACGGCGACCGGCCGATCCGAGTCACGGCGATCGACCCGTTCGAAGACGCGATCGCGAGGGCGAACGAGCGCCTCGCCGGGGAGCCGCTCCCGATCGACTTCCGCCACATCGCCTTCGAGGACTTCGCCGCCGGGAGCGAGGCCGACGTCTTCGACGTGGCCCTCCTGTCGTGGTCGCTCTGCTGAATGGATCACGAGGGCATGGTTCATGCCCTGGAGGAGATCCACCGGCTGTTGCGGCCCGCGGGCACGCTGATCGAGATCCACCCGGCGCTCGAGGTCCCCTTCGTCGAGGTCACGGCGGACGGGGATGTGGTGTTCTCGGAAGCCGATCCGGGATTCGACTACGAGGACGATCTTCGGCACGCCGAAGCAGCGGTCGCGACGGCCATCGCCGCCCGGTTGTTCGTCCGCGACGCGAGCCGCCGGTTCGAACTGCGGTCGCACGCCTCGTCGGTGCGGGAGCTCCGGGATCACTGGGCGGTCGCCGGCGCCTACGACCCCCACGATAAGGACGAAGCGCTCGCGCGGCAGCAGGAGGAGATGTTCGCAAGGGCGCACCATGTCCTCGAGCGGTCATCCACAGCCGAGCTCGTCTATGTCGAACCCGCGACGATCTCGCGACTCATAGCGGTCGTCCGAACCGGGTAGCGATCTGCCGGAGGTCTCCGCAGCCGGATCGGTCCCTCGGCGCGTCGCAGCGCCCTCGGGAGCCGCAAGGCCGCGGCCTGGAGCCCGAGTGCAGCGAGGGCGAGCTCCTCTCGACCGGTCTTGCCCACCGTGGCCCGGCGCAAGAGCCGACCCCCGGCTCGATCTGACCAGCGCCGGAACGGCGCCGTCTCCGTGGGGTGTCATGCCCTCGTCTCCTGAAGACGCGGGCCTGCAGGATGAGGATCCTCTCATCCTGGCCGGGATGTCTCCTGCGCTCCATCCGCCCCGTTGCTCGACCGGGGTTCACGAGCGTAGGTTCGGCGCGTTCAGCGAAGGAGGAGCGAGATGGCGGAGTTCATGGACGTTCATCGAAGCATGAAGGGCGTCACGCCTGATCAACTGCGGGAGGCGCACGACGCGGACCTCGCGATCCAGGACGAGGAAGGCGTGAACTTCAAGCACGCGTGGGCGGACCCGGAGACGGGGATGGTGTTCTGTCTCTCGGAAGGCCCGAACAGGGACGCGATCCAGCGGATCCACGAACGGGCAGGTCACCCGGCGGACGAGATCTACGAGGTTCCCGTCCAGGCGTAGGAGCAACGAGTGGTCGCTGGCGCCCGGGGCGTCAGGCCGGCACGGAGTACGTGACCGAGAGGCGGTCGGTCGACGTCACGAAGCGACCGGACCCCGTCGTGCAGCGGATGCGGACGCGGACCTCACCCGGTCCCGAGGGACCGCTGACGTGATCGCCGAGCGCGCCCGACGGTGACCTCGTGAGCCCGACCTCCGTCGTCCCGACGGACCTGGTGTCGAGCGAGACCCAGGACGACGTCGTCCATCGCCAGATCGAAACCTTCTGCGAGCAGCTCCGGGAATTCGAGCCGACGTAGTCGACCTGGAGCGACGTCGCGGCGTTGGGCACCTGCGTGAACCGGCCGTACCAGTCAGCCGCGAACGTCGAGGACGTCGTCGAGTTCAGACGGTAGAACGAGCCGTCATCCGCGGCCAGCGCGCCGAGGGTGCCGCCCGCAAGCGAGCCCTTCGTGATCCGCACCTCGACCGGCGCGATCGTGGCGGTGGTCGTCGGTGCTGCGGTCGAGAACTGCCACACCCGTTCCGCCGCCAGCGGATTGCCGGCGACGTCCCTCGCCGTCGCGGCGACGCGCGCCTGGTAGCTGGCGTCCGCGACGAGCGGCACGCTCGGCCGGAACGTCATCGTCGAGCCCGACCAGGTGAACGAGCCGGAGACCGGCGCGCCATCGCTCCGCGCCAGCCAGAACGACGCCTCCGACGAGGCGCGGTCCATCGGCTCGCTGAACGTGACGGTGACCGTCGTCGACACCGGAACGTTCCTCGAGGCGTCGGCCGGCGATACCGAGGAGACGGCCGGAGCGGTGACGTCGGTCATCGCACCCCAGGTGAGGTAGCCGTAGTACGCACCGCCGAGCGGGCTCGCGGGGTCGCCACGGAAGCCGAACCCGCCCGCCTGCGATCGCTCCGCCGCGTCGGCGCGGATCCGGTCGATCACCACGGCCGGCGAGGCCGACGCGCACGGGCCGGCCGCGCTGCCGTGTCCGATGCACAGCGCGACGGCGCCGGCGACGTGCGGCGCCGCCATGCTCGTGCCGGTCATCACGCCGTACCCGTCCGGCAGCGTCGAGCGGATGCACGTCCCCGGCGCCGCGATCGTGTGCTGCGCGCCCGCGCTCGTCGCCGCGAAGTTCGAGAACGTGGCGGCGCGGTCGTCGGCCTCGCCGGAGGTGCACGCCGGGGTGGCGCCGAGCGCCCCCGCGCGCCCATCGGTGTCCGTCATCGCGGTCACCGCCAGCACCTCGGCGTAGGCGGCCGGGACGTCCGGGACGGTCGCGTGGTCGAAGTCCCATCCTTCGTTGCCGGCCGCGGCCACGACGACGATGCCGGACGAGGTCGCCCGGCAGATCGCGAGGTGGAGCGGGTCCGACGTCGAGACGCAATCGCGGACCGAGGTCCCGGCGCCGCCAAGGCTCAGGTTCGCGACGTCGATGTCGTTCGTCGCGTCGGCGTCCGCATGCGTTCCGATCGCCCAGTCGAGTCCGCAGATGACGCTGGACCACGACCCCGACCCCGCGCCGTCCAGCACCTTGACGGCGTAGACCGTCGTTCCCGGCGCGACCCCGGTGACCCCGACGCCGTCGTTGCGCGCCGCGATGGTGCCGGCGACGTGCGTCCCATGGCCGTTGTCGTCCTCGGGGGGACCGGTGCCGACGCAGTTCA
>DASPIF010000386.1:0-2049 GCA_035629255.1 Actinomycetota bacterium
AACGTCCGGCCCGACGCACAGGCGCGGGAGCTCGCGGAGAAGGAAGGCGTCGACGTCCGGACGTACCGCGTGATCTACGACGCGATCGACGACATCCGTTCGGCGCTGTCGGGGATGCTGTCGCCCGAGAAGCAGGAGTCACTCACCGGCACCGCCGAGGTGCGCGCGCTCTTCCGGGTGCCACGGGCGGGGGTCATCGCCGGCTGTTACGTCACCAGCGGCACGATCACCCGAGACTCGCGCGCGCGCGTCGTGCGCGACGGCGTCGTGATCTACGTGAGCCGTGTCGACTCCCTGCGACGGTTCAAGGACGACGTCCGCGAGGTCCGCGAGGGCTACGAGTGCGGCATCGGGATCGAGAACTTCAACGACATCCACGAGGGCGACGTGATCGAGGCGTACGAGCTGCGCGAGGTCGCACGCGAGTTGTAGCCGGTGCTGGTCGCTCTCGCTCGGCTCGACCTCCGCATCCCCGCGTGCGGTTCGCTGAAGGAGAAGCGGCACGTCGTGAAGACCCTCACGAGCGCGATCCGCTCCAAGTTCAACGTCTCGGTCGCCGAGGTGGACCACCACGGGCTGTGGCAGCGGACGGCGCTCGGGATCGCGGTCGCCGCGGGCGAGGGCTATCACGCGAAGCGGGTGCTCCACGAGGTGGAGAAGCTGGTCGACCGTTGGGGCGAGGTCGAGCTGATCGACGCGGAGGTCTCGCTCCACTACCCGGACGAGTGAGGACGATGCACGGCGAACGATCGAACAAGGGCGAGCGAACGAGCCGCGTCGCCGAGGAGTTCCGGGAGATCCTCGGTGAGGAGATCCTCAAGCTGAAGGATCCTCGCGTCGGGTTCGTCACCGTGACAGGTGTTCGTGTGACCCCGGACCTGCGGCACGCGCGCGTGTTCTACACGGCGATGGGCGACGACGCGGCACGCCGTGGGACGGCCGCCGCGCTCCGCTCGGCCCGAGGTCATCTCCGGCAGGTGATCGGCCAGCAGGTCCGGCTGAAGGTGCTCCCGGACCTCGAGTTCGAGGAGGATGCCTCGATCGATTCGGCGAATCGCATCGAGCAGCTGCTCGAGCGGCTGCATCGGGACGAGCGGGGGTGGGCGTGAAGGAACGGCTGGACCGTGCGGCGACGATCCTGCGCGAGGCGACGTCGGTGGCGCTTGCGTGTCACGTGAACCCGGACCCCGACGCCCTGGGATCGATGCTGGGTCTGTCGAACCACCTCCGTACCATGGGCAAAGAGACGATCTGCTCGTTCCCCAACGAGCCGTTCGAGGCACCTCGATGGATCGCGGTCCTCCCAGGGGCCGACGCGCTGGTCCCGCCGTCGGCGTTCCCCAAGGACCCGGCGGTGACGGTGACGTGCGACGTGGCGTCGATCGACCGGCTGGGGATGCTCGCGCCGCCGGCCCTGCGGGCGAGGCACCTGATCTGGATCGATCACCACGTGAGCAACGAGGGGCTCGGCTCGGTGCCCTTGATCGACCCGGATGCGAGCTCGACCTGCGAGGTGGTGTGGCGACTCCTCGAGCGGCTCGGCGGCGCCATCGGCGCCGACACCGCGGCCTGCCTGTACGCGGGCCTGGTCACCGACACCGGTCGCTTCCAGTACCAGGCCGTCACCCCTGAGACGATCCGCGTCGCGGCGCAGCTGCGCGAGTTCCCGTTCGACCACACGCGCTTGGTCCAGGCGTTGTACGAAGACAACTCGTTGGGGTACCTGCGACTGCTCGCCATCGCGCTCGATCGCGTCGTCCTCGACGAGGACGCCGATCTGGTGTGGACGTACCTGCTCCGATCGGATCTCGTCTCCGCGGGGATCGGCGGTGGCGAGGCCGACGACCTGATCGACGTGGTCCGCACCGCGCGCGAGGCCGACGTCGCCGCCGTCCTCAAGCAGCAGGACGACGGACGCTTCAAGGTGAGCCTGCGGTCGAAGGGCGATCACAACGTCGCCGCGGTCGCCTCGGCCTTCGGCGGCGGTGGCCACCGTCTGGCGGCGGGCTACACGTCGACGGGCGGCCTCGGCGAGACCGTCGAGGCGAT
>DASPIF010000387.1:0-5620 GCA_035629255.1 Actinomycetota bacterium
TTCGGCTTCAGCGACGAGGCGAAGCTCGATGGCGGCGCGATGTGGCCGACCTCATTCGCAGTCAAGGAGCTGACCGCCGCCGAGGAGACGAGGATCCGGACGCTGCTGAAGAGGCGGTGCGCTAGGACGCGCCGCGTCAGCCGCCGGAGTAGGTTCCGTCCGACGTGAGAGCTGTCGTCTTCGATCGGTACGGGCCGCCCGAGGTCCTGCGCGTCGAGGTCGTGGACCGGCCCGTTCCGAAGCCGCACGAGGTCCTCGTACGCGTCCACGCGACCACGGTGACGAGGAGCGACACCGGGTACCGGACCGCCGAGTACGCGATCACGCGGCCGTTCATCGGGCTCTTCCGTCCACGCGACGGACGGCCCGGGATCGAGCTCGCCGGCGTGGTCGAGGACGTCGGCGCCGAGGCGAAGCGGTTCGCGGTCGGAGATCGCGTGTTCGGGATCGGGGCCAGGACCAACGCCGAGTACGTGTGCGTCAAGGCCGACGGCCCGGTCGCGCACCTACCATCGAACGTCTCGTTCGCGGAGGCGGCGGCGATCGCCGACGGCGGCTCGACGGCTCGCGCGTTCCTGGAGCAGGTCCGAGCCGAGCCAGGGCAGCGGGTGCTCGTGTACGGCGCCTCGGGGTCGATCGGCACCGCGACGGTGCAGCTCGCGAAGCATCTCGGAGCGGTGGTGACCGCGGTGTGCAGGGCGGACGGGATGGACGTCGTCCGCTCGCTCGGAGCCGACGAGGTGATCGACTACCGCGAGCGTGACGTCACCGCGAGCGGCGAGACGTACGACGTGATCGTCGATGCCGTCGGGAAGCTCCCGGCGAGGCGAGCGCGGCGCATCCTGAAGGAGGAGGGCATCTACACGACCGCGGGATCACCGGGCGCGATCGTCGGTGTCGTCCTCCTCGGAATGGCCACGAAGGTGATCGGCACCCGCCGCGTCCGGCTCGGCATCGCGCGGTACCGGCGCGAGGACGTGCTCGCGATGAAGGACCTCGTCGAGGCCGGCGCGTACCGGCCAGTGATCGACCGGACGTACGCGCTCGATGACGTCGTCGAGGCGCACCGGTACGTCGACGCCGAAGGGAAGATCGGCAACGTCGTGCTGACCGTCGTTGACCACTGACGCGGCCCTCATCCTCCAGGAGGACGACGGGCTCGGAGGGCGCGAGTACGGTTCGAACCGTGGACGTCAGCGCCTGGGAGCGGCTGCGGCGGATCGATCCGCGGATCTGGGACGCGCTGCTCGCGCTCGCCTCGCTCGTCGTCGGTTTGATCGCCCTCGGATCGAGGGGCGTCGAGCCGGGCGACCCGCCAGCGGCGTTCGGCCTGGCGCTCGTGCTCGTATCGAGCCTCGCGATCGCGTGGCGACGGCGAGCACCGCTGCTGGTCGCGACGATCGTCTGCGCCGCCGCGTCGCTCGGTGCGGTCCTGGGCTGGTGGCCCGAGGTCGTGTTCCTCGTCTGGATCGCGCTGTACTCGGCGGCGGCGTACGGCGACCGCGAGAAGCTCGTCCCGGTCCTGCTGCCGGTTGCACTCGTGACGGCGGTCGTCGTGGGCATCGGCGAGCGCACCGACCGCAACCTGAACTGGGTCGAGATCCTCTCCGAGCTCGTGCTCACCGCCGGGATCCCGGTCCTCCTCGGGCGCATGACCGCGAACCGGCGCCGGCGCATCCTGCGGGACCGCGAGCTCGCGGCGCGCGACGCGGTCGCGGCGGAGCGAGCGAGGATCGCCCGTGAGCTGCACGACGTCGTCGCGCATCACATGAGCGTGATGATCGTGCAGGCCGGTGCCGCCCGCTCGGTCGGTACGAGCGACCCCGACGCCGCCGCCGAGGCGCTCCGCCAGATCGAGGACTCCGGTCGCACCGGCCTCGCGGAGATGCGACGGTTGCTCGATCTCCTGCAGACGCCCGAGGGCGGTGACGGGCTGGCGCCGCAACCCGGACTCGGCCGGCTGGACGAGCTCCTCGAGGCGACGCGAGCGACGGGCCTCGCCGTCGAGCTGGCGGTCGAGGGCCCGGAGCGCCCGCTCCCGGCGGGCGTCGACCTGTCGGCGTTCCGGATCGTGCAGGAGGCGCTGACGAACGTCCTCAAGCACAGCGGAGGCACCACCGCGAGCGTGCGCCTCGCCTACCGCGCCGACGCGCTCGAGATCGAAGTCGCGGACGACGGCATCGGCGCCCCCGAGGGGATCGCCGGCCACGGCGAGCGTCACGGCCTGATCGGGATGCGCGAACGCGCGGCGCTGTTCGGCGGCTCGCTCGACGCGGGACCAAGGCCCGGCGGCGGGTTCGCCGTTCGGGTCCGCCTGCCCGTCCCAGCGGAGCGGCCCGCGTGATCCGCGTGCTCGTCGCCGACGATCAAGCGCTGATGCGCACCGGCTTCCGGATGATCCTCGACGCGCAAGAGGACATCGAGGTCGTCGGTGAGGCGATCGACGGCGCGGACGCGGTTCGGCAGTTCGAGCGGCTCGACCCGGACGTCGCGGTGATGGACGTACGCATGCCCACGATGGACGGCATCGAGGCAACGCGACGGCTGACGGCACGCGAGCGCCCCGCGCGCGTCTTGATCCTCACCACGTTCGACCTCGACGAGTACGTCTACGAGGCGCTCCGCGCCGGTGCGAGCGGCTTCCTGCTCAAGGACCGTCCCCCCGAGGAGCTCGTCGCCGCGGTCCGCGTGGTCGCGAGCGGCGACGCGCTGCTCGCACCGTCCGTCACGCGACGGCTGATCGAGGAATTCGCCAAGCGCGCGCCCACTGCATCTCCGGACGAGCTCCGCGAGCTCACCGACCGCGAGCGGGAGGTCCTCGTCCTGATCGCGCGCGGGCTCTCGAACGCGGAGATCGCGAGGACGCTGTTCGTCGCCGAGACGACGGTGAAGACGCACGTCGGCCACCTGCTCTCGAAGCTTCACCTCCGCGACCGCGCGCAGGCTGTCGTCCTCGCCTACGAGTCCGGGCTCGTCCAGCCGGGCGACTGAGGGCGCGCGTCTCCTCCCGCAGGAGGACCCCGACGTTCACACCACGGACCGACGGCGATGCATCGCCTGCTCCCTACGTTCGTCTCGACGAACGAAGGAGGCGGAGATGGACGTCCAGACGATGCCGACGACGGTCACACGGGCGGTGGGTCCGCCGGCGATCTCGGTCCGAGGTGCGACGAAGCGGTTCGGTTCCGTGGTCGCCGTACACGATCTGAGCTTCGACGTGCACGCCGGGGTCGTGACCGGCTTCCTCGGACCGAACGGCGCGGGCAAGAGCACGACGCTGCGAATGGTCCTGGGCCTCGTCGCACCGACCGGGGGGTCGGCGACCGTGCTCGGCGAGCGCTACGTGGACCTCGGCGACCCGGCACGAGCCGTCGGCGCGGTCCTCGAGACCCAGAGCTTCAACCCGCTCCGGAGCGGCCGGAACCACCTGCGCGTGCTCGCCGCCGCGAACGGCATCCCGGACGCTCGCGTGGACGAGGTGCTGGAGGGGGTCGGGCTCGCTTCGGCCGCGAAGCGCAACGCCGGCACGTACTCGCTCGGGATGCGGCAGCGGCTGGCGCTCGGCGCGGCGCTGCTCGGCGACCCCCGGGTGCTGATCCTCGACGAGCCCGCCAACGGCCTCGACCCGCAGGGCATCCGGTGGCTGCGCGACCTGCTGCGCGCGTTCGCGGCGGACGGGCGCGCGGTCCTGATCTCGAGCCACGTGCTCACCGAGGTGGCGCAGATCGCGGACGAGGCGATCGTGATCGCGAAGGGGCGGCTGGTGCGGCAGGGGCCGCTCGCCGAGCTGACCGACGCCGCGCACGGCGTCCGCGTCACGACGAGCGACGTCCCACGGCTCGCGGGTGCGTTGCGCGCCCGAGGGCTCCGCGTCGTCACCGACGGTACGGGACAGATCCGCGTGTCCGACACCGACGTCACGAGCGTCGGGACGATCGCGTTCGAGACCGGGGTGCCGGTGCTCGGGCTCGAAACGGAACGGGAGAACCTCGAGGACGTGTTCCTCGAGCTCACGGAGGAGGACGCACGATGAGGCGACAGATGGTTTCGGAGATGCGCAAGCTCCTCACGACGAGGAGCGTCTACACGATGGCGGGTGGTCTCCTCGCGATCGTGCTCCTGGGGGTGATCGCGACGGTCTCGGACTTCGACCCGCGGGACGCCCGGGGGTCCGTGGCGACGCTGCCGTTCGTGAACCTCGCGCTCACGGCGATCCCGCTGTTCGCGCTGCTGCTCGGGATCCGATCGTTCACGGACGAGTTCCGGTTCGGCTCGATCGTCCCCACGCTGCTCGCCGAGCCGCATCGTGAGCGCGTCCTCGGCGCGAAGGTCGTGACGGCCGCGATCGCCGGGGTCGTGCTCGCGACGGCGGCACTCGGTGTCGCGATCGCCGCTGGCACCCCCCTGGCGATCGCGCGCGGCGCCGAGGTCTCGTGGTCGGCGTCGGAGATCGCGACGGTGATGGGACGCGCGCTCGGCGCGACGGCGCTGTGGACGACGATCGGCGTCGGGATCGGGGTGGCCGTGCGTCACCAGGTCGCGGCGATCGCAGGCACCCTCGTGTGGATGGTCGTCGGCGAGGGCATCTTGGCCGGCTTCCTCCCGGGGATCGCGCCGTACTTCCCCGGCGCGGCCGGCCTGTCGATCGTCGGCATCAACGCGGGCGCGCTCCTCGCGCCAGGGATCGCGACCCTCGTATTGGCGACGTACGCGCTGGCTGCGACGGGGGTCGGCCGAGCGTTGATCACCCGACGCGACGTGACCTAGTCGGACGACAGACCGAGGACCGGCTCGCGCACCGCGGCGAGCCGGTCCGCGTCGCAGGATGGGCGGTACGTTCCGGTCGTGGAGACGGTCCATATCGACGGGATCACGATCGCGTTCGAGCGACGCGGTCAGGGACCGCCGCTCGTCCTGCTGCACGGCGGGATGATCGACCACCGCGAGTGGGACGCGCAGCTCCAAGGCCTCGCCGATCGGTTCACGGTCATCGCGTGGGACACGCCCGGCTGCGGTGCATCGAGCGATCCGCCCTCGTCGTTCCGGATGCCGGACTACGGGCGAACGCTCGCGTCCTTCGTCGAGGTCTCGGGAGTGGGACCGGCACACGTCGGCGGCCTGTCGTGGGGCTCGACCCTTGCGCTCGAGCTGTACCGACAGCGACCCGACCTGGTCCGCAGCCTCGTGCTGACGGCGGCGTACGCCGGATGGGCGGGCTCGCTGTCACCGGAGGAGGTGGCCTCGCGTCTGACCGGGCTGCTTCACAGCGTCGACGAGCGCCCCATGGACGAGTGGCTGCGCGAGTTCGTCCCGACGCTCGTCACGGACGGAGCCCCCGAGGAGATGCGAGCGTCGCTCCTCGACACGATGACGTCTGCATCGCGTGCCGAGGGCATCCGGCCGATGCTCCACGCGATGGCGGAGGCGGACCTTCGCGCCGTGCTCCCGACGATCGCCGTGCCGACCCTTCTCCTGTACGGCGAGCTCGACGTGCGCTCGCCGCTCGCGGTCGCCGAGGAGATGCATCGGTCGATCCCGGGCTCGCGGCTCGAGATCCTCCCCGGCGCGGGACACCAGTCGAACGTCGAGATGCCGGATCGGTTCAACGGCGCGATCCGTT